>JAYUFN010000107.1:0-2250 GCA_043738705.1 Bacteroidota bacterium | reverse complement strand
GATCCAATTACAGTATTGATGCTGGTAGCTGTGAGCTTTGTCTCGCTGATGGTGCACCTCTTCAGCTTAGGATATATGAAGGGAGAAACAAGGTTTGCTACCTACTATGGATTTCTTTCATTATTTACTTTTTCGATGCTAGGATTAGTGCTTTCTTCCAATATTTTTCAGATTTATTTATTCTGGGAATTGGTGGGTGTATCTTCTTTCTTATTAATTGGATTTTATTTTGAAAAGGCTAGTGCAGTTGCTGCTTCGAAGAAGGCTTTTATCGTTACAAGATTCGCAGATCTCGGTTTTTTAATAGGCATATTAGTACTCTCATTTTATTCACACACACTTGATTTTGGAGTATTAATTGAACGACTTACCAATGCGGGGTCTCCTTATTTGGTAGCAATCAATTCGGCATCATTTCTGGGCGTATCTGCTTTGACATGGGGACTATTATTGGTCTTTATGGGTGGTGCCGGCAAATCGGCTATGTTCCCTTTACATATTTGGTTGCCCGATGCGATGGAAGGCCCTACACCAGTTTCGGCTTTAATTCATGCTGCCACAATGGTTGTAGCTGGAGTATTTCTCGTTGCTCGATTGTTTCCAGTCTTCGCTTTATCCGATCCAGAAGCACTTCAGGTAGTTTCATTTACAGGTGCTTTCTCAGCATTGTTTGCAGCTATTATTGCTTGTACACAAACAGATATTAAAAGGGTGCTTGCATATTCTACGATGTCGCAGATTGGCTATATGATGCTTGCTTTAGGTGTCTCAAAATATAGTGGAGAAGACGGACTTGGTTATATGGGCGCTATGTTCCATCTCTTTACGCATGCCTTCTTTAAATCTCTATTATTTCTTGGTGCAGGCTCAGTAATACATCTGGTGCATAGTAATGAAATGAAAGAGATGGGGGGGCTCAGAAAATTGATGCCAATTACCCATATTTGCTTCTTGATCGCATGTTTAGCTATTGCGGGTATTCCTCCTTTTTCTGGATTTTTTAGTAAAGAGGAAATTTTGATGGCTGCTTTTGAATCTAACAGAATGATCTATGGAGTTGCATTATTGACCTCTGGTCTTACTGCATTTTATATGTTCCGTTTATATTATTCCATATTCTGGAGTAAGCCTGCGAATGAGCATCATGCGCAGCATGGCGAAGGAACATGGACTATGAAATTACCATTAATTCTACTTGCGGTACTGGCATTATTTTCAGGCTTCATTCCAATAGCAAATTGGATCAGTGCCGATGGCAATCCGATTCATTCAATTGTACCGATTACATTTTCCATTCTACCCGTTACACTGGCACTGGCAGGGATATTTTTCGCAACACGTTTATTCATAAAAAAGCGGGAGCTGCCAGCAAGGATTGCAGTACAATTAGGAGTCGTTTATCAAACAGCTTCTCGAAAATTTTATATTGATGAACTGTATTTGTTTGTTACGAAGAAAATTTTATTTAATTTAATTGGGCGGCCTGCCGCTTGGTTTGATAAAAATATAGTGGATGGTCTTATAAACCTGCTCGCAAAAATTACCGCATCCTTATCTGAACTGATTAAAGGATATCAATCTGGGAAAGTACAAGACTATGCATTATATTTTTTTGGAGGTATTGCTGGGTTAGTAATTGCATTCATCTATCTGTGGAAATAAATTATAACACATGAACCTGACTTTATTTTTATTATTTCCGTTGTTTACAGCTAGTGCGATATTGTTAGCACAAAATTTAAAACAAATTCGCAGTATCTCTCTAGCGGGTGCTGCTTTACAACTTATATTATCAGTAAAATTATTGATGGCATATTATCAGCAAAGGGCTGATGGAAACAAGTCTCAGATGCTTTTTGAATATATCCAAAATTGGTATGCTCCCCTAAACTTACAATATCATGTAGGTGTTGATGGAATTTCAATTGCAATGATTCTGCTTACAAGTTTTATTGTAGTAGCAGGAATCTTAGTTTCTTGGAATATGGAAACACTATCAAAAGAATTCTTTTTCCTGTTAATATTGCTCAGTCTTGGCGCTTATGGTTTCTTTATATCATTAGACATTTTTACAATGTTCTTCTTTTTAGAAGTAGCAGTAATTCCTAAATTCTTGCTCATTGGAATTTGGGGAAGTGGAAAAAAAGAATATAGTGCCATGAAGCTTGCTCTTATGCTAATGGGAGGTTCAGCATTGATAATGGTTGGAATTTTTGGAATTTATTTTAATTCCCATACCACAAGCGGCGC
>JAYUFN010000106.1:0-2257 GCA_043738705.1 Bacteroidota bacterium | reverse complement strand
GCACTTTCACTCCATTTCAGTTCTCTATTCCTTTAAATTTTCTTCCAACTTCGATGAGGTGGGATTTTGGAACCGCTCCGAATATCTTACCAAATAATACTATTACTATAAATACAGCCGCTACTCCTGATAGTCCTTCTGTAGTGAATGGAACAACTGTCTATTATTTTAGCCCAAAAACCACTTTTCAGTTTTTAAAATCAAACAGTGCCGCATTAAGGGATACCATTAAATTATACACCACTTCTACAACTCCTGATGGATGCGGTAGCAAAGAACAAATTTATACGATTCCTGTAAAAGTAGTAGACAAACCTGTCGCCAACTTTATAACTAATAATAGTGGCTGCGTTTCAGATTCAGTTCATTTTTTTGATGCAACTAATACATTTGGAGAATCCCATATTGAAAAAGGTTTTTGGGATTTTGGCGATGGTACCACAGATACTACTTTTAATCCTATTAAAAAATATTCAATAGGTAAATCATATAATATCCGGTATCAACCAGTTTCAAGTTATGGTTGCAGCGGAGATACTACCATTACAAAAACTTATTCTGCTTTACCTATCGCTGCTTTTACAGTAAGCGATAGTTGTATGATGCAGACAATTATTATCAAAGATCAATCTTCAGTAGCTTCTGGATCTATTATAAAATGGTATTGGGATTATGGAAATGGAATAAAAGATACCTTAACGATGAATCAACCAAAGACCCTAAGTTTTAAAGATACTGGAACTGTAATCATTAGTCTGGTTGTTGAAACAAATACAGGTTGTTTGAGCAATGTGTTTTCTAAAAAAGTGTTTATACGCCCTCTACCAATTCCTGGATTCATTCTTCCCGAAGTGTGCCAGAACGATGCAGTAACACAATTTATGGATACCACTAAAATTCTTGATAATAGCAGCTTTACCTATCAATGGAATTTTAATGCAGGTATTCCAGCAGTCAATCCCGCGCCGATTCCCATCACATCGCGAGATCAAACAGCGATGAATCCTAAAGTGCGGTATTCAACTCCCGCAAATTATACTGTTATAGAAAAAGTAACATCAATCTATGGTTGTAAGGCAGTTGTTTCAAACGTTTTCACTGTAAACGGAAGTAACCCTAAAGCAGATTTTGAGGTTTTAAATAGTACAGCATTATGTAGCAATCTGAAAGTAACTATTCGTAATAAATCTGTGATGCTCGATTTTGGAAATGTAACCAGATTGGATATTTATTGGGATATCAATGATACTACTAAAAAGACAGCAGTAGAAATACCCGGATATGATTCTATTTATAGTTTTATCTATCCTAGTTTTCAAACACCTACAACAAAAAATTATACTATCCGATTAGTTGCATTTTCTGGTTCTGCAACTTCTTGTCAGAAATTAATTGAAAAAACAATCAGTGTTTTACAATCTCCAAAAGTTGCGTTTTCAAAAATGCCTGGAATATGTTTGGATGCAAATGCTAGGATTATTTCTGAAGCAAGTTTTAATAGCTTAGTGCCAAATACAAATGGAAGTCCATCATTTTCTGGTAATGGAATCGCAAATTCATTAACGGGATTATTCGATCCAAAAATAACAGGAGCCGGCGGCCCTTATACTATCCAATATCTTAGTATATCGGACAAGGGATGCAGGGACAGTATTAAACAACCCATCACTGTTTGGCCATCACCTAATGCTAAATGGTTTATAAAAAATCCACTTTGCGAGGGAAATAATATTTTATTTATAGACAGTTCGAATACTGATTATGGCAAGATATTGCACCGCAATTGGGACTTTGGGAATGGTAACAAACAGGATAAGCTTTTCGACACTATTTTCAATTTTAAATATACAACTGCAAATAATTATACTGTTGCATTAAAAGTTATTTCAGATAGTGGATGCAAAAGCTTGTTAAATACAAAAACTATTAAAATAAATTATTTACCAATTGTTGGTTTCAGGATGCCTACGGTTGTATGTTTACCTGATGGGAATGCCACATTCACAAATAGTTCTTCGATACCAGATACTTCAGAGGATTTGTTCAGTTATCAATGGAATTTCAATGATCCTCTGAATGGATCTTCATGGACTTTAAAAGATGGGAAACACCGATTTTCAACTTTAGGAAATTATCCGGTACAACAAAGAATAACAACTAAAGACGGTTGTATTGACTCGTTAACTCAGCAATTTTCAAATATATTTCCGCAACCCAAAGCAAGTTTTATTAAAAGTGCGGATACCATTTGTATAAA
>JAYUFN010000105.1:0-2258 GCA_043738705.1 Bacteroidota bacterium | reverse complement strand
CTATTAGAATTCATTCGCAATCATTTCAAATTTTAAAAGATTTTAATGTGCCTTATTCAATATCAAATTCACTAAATCCTAATCGGCGCAAAAGTTGAATAGGATTTTTTAATTAACAAAAATTTTATAATTTTATCTTCTTGTGGCAAACTCTTACAAAAAGTTGTCATTCATAACATTTTTTAGCAAATGTGAAATTATTTTTATATGTTTGATAATTATATTGAATTAAAAATGGTTTATATTAACATTCCAACAACCTAAAATTATGAAAAAACAATTACTAACTTTAATTATTTTATTGGCTCTCGGATTTAGTGGTTTTGTAACTGCCCAAGTCACAGGAGTAAAATCCATTCCGGGCGATTATGCTTCCATTCAAGTTGCCATTACAGACCTCAACACCAATGGAGTTGGCGCAGGCGGAGCAACCTTTAACATCGCTGCTGGATATACCGAAACGCCAGCTGCGGCTTTAGTCTTGACGATGGCAACCAATCCGTCATCGGCATCAAAACCCTTGGTGTTTCAAAAAAGCGGAACAGGAGCCAATCCTTTAATTACGGCTTTTGTGGGTACATCAACCACACTCGATGGTTTATTTGTACTCAACGGTGCCGATTATGTTACTATTAATGGCATTGATTTGCAAGAAAATGCCGCTAATACAACTCCCACTACCCAAATGGAGTTTGGTTATGCACTTTTAAAAACAAGCGCTAGCAATGGTTGTCAAAACAATACCATTAAAAACTGTACGGTAAGTTTGAGTAATGCCAATACGGCTTCGCGAGGTGTTTATGCTGCCAATCATAACTTAACGGTAATTACCGCATTAACACTTACCTCTTTTGCGGGTACAAACAGCAACAATAAATTTTACAACAACAAAATTCAAAATTGTTATTTTGGCTATTCTTTAAATGGTTTTGCTGCCGCTGCGCCTTTTGATTTTTACGATCAAAATAACGAAATAGGCATTGATGGTGTGAGTACCAATTTAAGTCAAATTCTTAATTTTGGTGGCAGTGCAGTTGACGCAAGTGGTGTTTTTACAATCCATCAAAACAACATTAAAATTTTTAACACCAGCATAACCAATATGGGTGCAGCTTTACAAACCGGAGCCTTAAACGGTATTTCGTTAACGGGAGGCACCAATGCAAATGTAGATATTTATAATAATACCATTACGCTGGTAAGTAACAGTACCACAGGCACTTCGCTTTTTGGCATTTCAAACGCATCGGGCGGTACGGGTGCTGGTAACACTGTAAAAATTTACAACAACAATGTGAGCAATTGTACTTATACCACAAACACAACTGGATTTTTTAGAGCCATTGCTTCATCGGGAACTGCTACCTACACCAATATAAACAACAACACGGTTTCCAATAACTCCATCGCTGGAACGGGAGATTTTAGCGGCATTAATTACTCAGGTTCAAGTGCTACTTTGTGTTTATTGGTTAATTTGAATAACAATATTGTTAACAACAATACCAAAACAGGCACAGGTGGTGCATTTTATGGCATTTTTGCTAGTGCTAGTACCAATACAACTAACACCTACAGCAATCAAATTTTTAACAATAGCGCAGCTTCGACATCTGGTGCATTTTATGGTTATTATAATTTTGCTTTTGGGCTTAATGAAAATGTATATAGCAATCAA
The DNA here is from genome assembly GCA_043738705.1 of Bacteroidota bacterium. Classification (GTDB taxonomy): domain Bacteria; phylum Bacteroidota; class Bacteroidia; order Chitinophagales; family Chitinophagaceae; genus Sediminibacterium. The sequence goes on along the minus strand of JAYUFN010000105.1, from coordinate 580 downwards.
ATTTATGGCAATACAGGCGGAAGCGGCGAAACCATTATGTTATATGCAAGTAGTGGTTCTGGACCTACTAATAAAGAAGTTTACTTAAATACAATTTATAACAACACAGTAAATACAATATTTCGTTTTGGAGGCATTGTGACAGATTATGCAACAATAGCCAATATTTACCGCAATACTATTTACAACTTAACCAATAACTCTACTACCGGTGCTATTCCTGCTGTGTTTGGAATCAGTGTTGGTACAAGTGCTAATACGCAAGTAAGCACACATAATAATTTTATTTCGGAGTTGAAAGCGCCCAATGCTTCTAATTCTAATGCTATATATGGTATTTGGTTGCAAGGCTCAACATCTTCTAATTTAAGTGCCTATTACAACACCGTTCATTTAAATGCTACAAGTACTGGTGCTAATTTTGGTACAGCAGCATTAGTTTGTGGAATAAACCCTACAAGCATTGATTTGCGAAATAACATTTTAAGCAATATTTCAACCGCAGCGGGTACTGGTTTTACACTTGCTTTAGTGCGTGGCAACGCAACCATTACCAACTACAATGTAGCTTCGGGTTATA
>JAYUFN010000104.1:0-6328 GCA_043738705.1 Bacteroidota bacterium | reverse complement strand
TGTCAAGGAATCCGAATGCCCCTTCACCTAGACCAAAAACCAACGTGAAACTTTGGTGGGCTAAATAATTATCAATACCTAAAATTTTTATCATGAATAAATATATTAAACTGGTTTCCGTTGTAACAATGGCGTTCATTCTGGGTTCCTGCACAAAGCAGACAATTGGACCCCTGATGGATCTTAGACCAAATATCCCCGTAACAGTTGCGAATGCAGTTGATTACAGGCCAGACCCAACAGTAAGCACTTCTAAATCAGGAGGTGGTATTATTCAAATTATTTTGACGATTCCTACGGGTCTTGGGCGCACTATTAAAGAGATTACTAAAGTATCTGCGTCTACTAACTATGCATTAGTGCAAAGTGCAGCGGGTGCTTATAATTCAGCTCCAATACCAGGCTCAGGGGTTTCAGTAACCTTTAATACTTCTTTGTCTGAATACGTTACAAAAGGCCCGGGAGTAGTACCTGCTGCAAATAGCGAATTGGCTAAAAGATTTTTCTTTATTATAACATTGGATGATAATTCAACAATTGTATCGATGCCTACAAGGGTGTTGGTGTTGAACTAATAATTGATCTTCGGATCTTCGCAGAGGCTGTCTAATTGGACGGCCTCTTTTTTTGCCTTGAATAATTAGTGATTTTACTATAATTATTTAATGGAACATTTATCTGTATATAAAAAAAGCTACTTCAAATGAAATAGCTTTTAAAAAATTGGGGCTAGTGGGATCCGCCTCTTTTATAATTATTTTAATAAGGAAGCCAATTTCTTTTCTAAATCAGCACCTCTTAAACTACTTGCTACAATTTTACCCTGTGGATCAATCAACACATTGAATGGAATTGCATCAAACTGAAAGAGGGTTGTTAATGGACTTTCCCATTTTTTTAGATCGCTTACATGTACCCAAGGCAGGTTATCCGTTTTTATTGCTTCTACCCACTCGCTTTTTTCGCTGTCTAGAGACACTCCTAAGATAGTAAAATTTTTATCCTTAAATTTTTGGTAAGCAGCTAATACCGCAGGATTTTCTTTTCTGCAAGGACCACACCAACTAGCCCAAAAATCAACTAGTACATATTTGCCTTTAAAACTACTTAATTGTACCATTTTTCCATTTACATCTGGTAAACTTATCTCAGGTGCTTGTTTATTCAATAAAGGATAAGTAGGAGTGGAAGAATTTGCAGCTTGAACTGTAAGCACTGATTTTAATTTAGCAAGTCCACTATGCTCTTTAAATGCATCGGCTGAAAGGATTGCCAAAGCTTTTAATTCCTCTGTTTGAAGGGTTCTACTTGCTAAGCCGATTGCGTAATACCTTACTGCCGGACTGGGAGCGGTTTTAATAAAATCGCTAACATATTTATTTACAGATTTTACTTGCTCGTCTCTTTTTAAACGTGCTATTGTCAAAATACTATCCGAAGCATTTTGTTTTTGAAGGCTATCTAATAAACTAAATGTTTGATAGAGCGCGGAGTCTTGTTTATGATAGTTTTCCATCAACTCGTGTAAAGAAGCCGTACCCGGAGAGCTTTCTACTTCATATTGTCTAAAATGCTGCATATCGATTTTTAAACGAATGCCTTTGGAGTCGTTTACAACTAATATGGCAGGGCCTTTCTCAAGTTGAAGCCTATACAAGCCTTCTTCTTTTCCCATTGCACGCAATTCAAACAAACCTGTTTTTTTTAAGGATGCAGAGTCAAGCGTAACAGGTTGTTCGCCTGCAAATGGAATTTCCTGTAAGTAGATCATTTGTTCAGGGGCGTTCAAAATTTTTCCACTCACTACGAATGCTCCGTGTTTTTTTTCTGCACATGATGCTAGTAGGATAACTGATAAAAATAGCCAAAGGTTTTTTTTCATATTGATGTTATTTGCCCTGATGATGATACAGGGGATTGCTTAATTTATTTTTGTAATGCTTCTTCTAATAAAGTGGTAACTAATTTCGGATCCGCTTTGCCCTTACTCAATTTCTTTACTTCCCCAACAAATAAACCAATCAATCCTTTTTTGCCTTTTTTATATTCGCTTACTTTATCTGGCATTTTAGCAACTACTTCTGCAATCCACTTTGTTAACTCATTGTTATCGCTCACTTGCAAAAGATTCATAGATTCTGCAATTTGCAATGCAGATTTTTCTGATGATACAATTAATGAAGCCAATATTTTTGATGACGCAACAGAGAAATTAACCTTACCATCTTCTACCAGTTTTATCAATTCGGATAATTTTTCAGGTGCCAGAATAAATTCATTGATATGCTGATGGTGTTCGTGTAAATATTGTCTTACAGGGCCAAGTAGCCAGTTCGCTACCGCTTTATAATTATTGGTAAATCCAATCACTGCTTCAAAATATTTTGCTGTTGCCAATTCATCACAAAGTTGATGGGCATCATAATCACTCAAGCCAAACTCCATGCTGAATTTTGCAATCAGTGCATTTGGAAGAACTGGTAATTCTGCTTCAATATTTTTAATATACAAATCCGTTAAATGAAAAGGAGCTAAATCCGGATCTGCGAAATAACGATAGTCGTTTGCTTCTTCCTTATCCCGTATAGCAAAAGTAGTATCGTTAGTAGCATCAAAACTTCTGGTTTGCTGCCGAATTTTTTTTCCATCATCCAATAATGCTGCCAGTCTTTCCGCCTCAAATTCGATTGCTTTTTTTACGTTTCTAATACTGTTTAGATTTTTTACTTCTACCCTTGTTCCCAATTTTTTTGTTCCAATTGGGCGAAGAGAAATATTGGCATCGCAACGCAAACTTCCTTCTTCCATATTCCCATCGCAGATTCCTAACCATCTAACAAGTTTCCTGATTTCAGTTACATAATGCCAAGCCTCATCAGCCGAAAAAATATCTGGTTCGGTTACAATCTCTATTAACGGGGTACCCGCACGATTTAAGTCGATGCAGGTAAAGTGTTCATCAAGATCGTGTATGCTTTTGCCTGCATCTTCTTCTAGGTGAATTCTGTTCAATTGCACATGTCGATAACTGCCATCATCCGATTTAATGCGCACTAACCCACCCTTGCAAATTGGAGGAGTATGTTGAGATATCTGATAGCCTTTTGGTAGATCAGGGTAGAAATAATTTTTTCTTGCAAAAAAGTTATCCTTTTCAATTTCGCAGCTACATGCTAATCCCATTTTAATGGCATAAGCAACCGCTTTCTTATTAGTCTTGGGAAGTGTTCCAGGGTGGCCCAATGTAATAGGACTTACTTGTGTATTGGGCTCTGCTCCAAAAGATGTACTGTCGCCACAAAATAGTTTACTCAATGTGGCTAACTGGGCATGTACCTCCAGACCAATTACCACTTCATATTTTTCTTTCCAAGACATAGGCAACAAAAATAGCTTTCCTCTCCCACAAGTCACCTCAATTGAGACGAATTATCAGTATTTTATAAAGAAAGTAACTTTTTAAAATCTGATGGGTCAACTATTAGTAGTCCGGCTGCGGGTAAGCGACGGGTCAATTCTTTCCAATTTTTATCTATCGAAAATACTTTCTTCAGGATAGGAATGGCTTTCGAAAATTCTTTATTATTTGCTAGGGCAATGGCAGTCCAGTATTGCATCTCAAGATTTTCAGGGAATAGATGCATTGCGGCTCCGTACTCGTTCATCGCATCAGGCATATTATTTTTCTCTACTGCGATATCCCCATTATTCATGTGTTGATAGGCTAGTTGTACTTGGTATAATCTTCTTAACTCTGTTAAAGGCTTGGGGTGATCGTCGATTCTAAGATTTACTGAAAAATTATTCCAGCTTTCTGTAGGGTGGGCAGAAACAACTTGAATTGCGGCGGCTTGCATACCCCTGATATCGCCCCCAGCTTTTTGAGCTGCTTCTAAAGTTTCTAATACCCTCTCTGCCAAAGGCTTGCCTTTACTTGATTCAAATGCTTTTTTCATGTACTCACAAACACTGTCTCCCAACATCATATTACTTTGCACGCTAAACTGGCTGCCCTTGATGTGTTTAGCTACCTGAATACAGTTTTTTCCGGTATATGTGGCAACTCTTCCCTGATTATCGATAATTGCAACCTGCCTAACTTCTCTAGCTACATCGGCAGCTAATAAACTATCAAGCGCTTGTTGAGCGCTATATCCTTTCTTTAATAATGCAAGCCCTTTTGGACCGTATGATTTATCAACAAAAGATTGGGTGGCAACAGCACCCACACCTGCCTCTGCCCAGGGCACTTCGGTACCCACTGCAAACCAATGGCTTTGAACACCAACGGCCATCTCACCGGTATTCTCATCACGTGCTACAATCGAGAAAGTATGAACCAGTGGCCCGCTGGATTTATAAATTTGTGCATTGGCATGGATCAAAAAAAAACAGGTCAAATAGCTAAGAATATATTTCATCAGTAAATTTATATTTATTTTGGTCATCTGTAATTTGCTAATCAGCATTTCGGTTGGCAACAATTTTTTTTATGGCTCATTTCATGTATAAGTTTTTTTACCTTCACTTTTTTCTCAATTAATTTGTAATTAAACCATTTATCTGTTTAATTAGTTCCTGTAAATTGCTTGCGTCTTGCCCTCCTGCTGTAGCGAGGGTTTTTTGTCCGCCACCGCCGCCTTTAATAAGAGGGGTGACGATTTCTTTGATCAATTTAGGGGCTTCTAAACCCTTTTCCGAAACCATACTATCTGATAAGAGTAAACATACTGCAGCTTTGCCTGCAATATTAGCGCAGAGTATTACAAAATAGTTTTCTCCCAAATCTACTTTCATATCAAAGCATAATTTTTTCAAATGATCTGCATTACTTACTTCTACTTCTTGTCCTATAAAACTGGCTTGAATTCCGTTAATGAAAGGAAAGAGAACCTGTTGAGCTAATAAATATTTTTTAACAATACTGAGTTGTTTAGCTTCAAAAGATGCTACTTTTTTCTCCAGCTCTTGCTTTTCCTGTATAACTTTTTCTAAAGCCTTTACAGGGTCTTTTGATTTTAAAAGGTTCTCAATTTCTTTAATTCCAGTAAACTGATCAGATAGATAATTGAATGCCTTACTTCCCGTAATTGCTTCGATTCTTCTTACGCCTGCTGCTACTGCGGACTCAGTAATAATCTTGCAAACGCCGATCATACCAGTATACATTACGTGCGTACCTCCGCATAACTCTACCGAAAAATTCGGATCAATCACTACCACCCTTACCACATTACCATACTTCTCTCCAAACAAAGCCATAGCGCCTATTTGAAGGGCTTCTTCTTTGAGCATTTCTTTAATTACCACTGGAATGTTTTCGCGAATTTTATCATTTACTAATTTTTCAATCTGTTTAATTTCGTCATCGCTAATTCGTGCAAAATGCGAAAAGTCGAAGCGCAAACTCTCCTCATTCACCAGCGAACCTTTTTGTGCAACATGCTTACCCAGTACTTCACGCATCGCCGCGTGTAACAAATGTGTGGCAGTATGATTGTAGCAAGTAAAAAGCCTTTTTTCTGTGTCGATTTTTGCAATTAAAGGAGCCCCAATATCAGCTGGTAACTGATCAACAAAATGTATGATCAGATCGTTTTCTTTTTTTGTATCGGTTACTAAAATTTTTTCTCCTCCAAATTCAAGTATACCGGTATCCCCAATTTGTCCGCCACTTTCTGCATAGAATGGAGTAGTAGATAATACTAATTGGTATTGTTGCTTTCCTTTCGATTTTATTTTTCGATATTTTGTTACGGTAGCATTAACTAAAATATCTTGATACCCAACAAACCCCTTTCCAGTTTCTTCAGAAACCAACACCCAGTCTTCTGTATCTAATACTGATGCAGCACGACTTCTATTTTTTTGTTGTTGCATTTCAGCTTCGAATCCTTTTTCGTCAACATTAATATTATTTTCAGAAGCAATCAGTCGGGTAAGATCAATTGGAAATCCGAATGTGTCGAATAATTCAAAGGCAGCCTTGCCCTCAATTAGTTTTGAGGAACTCGCAACACTCACATTCACCATGTCGTCAATTCTTTTCAAGCCTTTATCCAACGTTCTCAGGAATGCATCTTCTTCTTCTTTTACTACTTTTGAAACAAATTCCAATTGCTGTTTCAGCTCGGGGAAAACATTTTCAAATTGCAATGATAGCTGCGGCAATAGCTGGTGCAATAAAGGTTGTTTATATTGTAGATAGGAATAATAATATCGAACTGCTCTACGCAAAATCCTTCTAATTACATACCCTGCCCCGGTGTTTGATGGTAGTTGTCCGTCTGCAATTGTAAATGAAATGGCGCGTAGATGATCTGCGATT
>JAYUFN010000103.1:0-2267 GCA_043738705.1 Bacteroidota bacterium | reverse complement strand
TTAGCCCTATTAGATAATACACCATTGTTTTGTTCAAGAAATCGAACTAATATAGATATTAATTTATCTGGCATTTCAAAATCTTCTTCCAAGAAGCTTTTGAAATCATCATAATTTGTAAGATAATTTATTTCTTTTGGTACGATATTTTCAATTGTATCTTTTACACAATCGTATATAAACTCTGCTTGTTTTGTAGCGTCAAAAAAACGATAATAATCTTTTGTTTGATTTATTACTTCTACGTTATGATTTTTTGTTTCTTTCCACTCAATAAAGTCTAATAGCGGCTTGGAATATGCTTCTAGAACTTTTCTATAATCATTAATATGATCCAGTATTGATGCTGATATTGGAAATATAATTCCTTGATCAGAAAAATTCTTTTTTGCGAGCATATGATGAATTAGATAACGATGTATTCTGCCATTTCCATCTTCAAATGGATGGATAAATACAAAACCAAATGCTATGATGGATGCCGCTAAAACTGCATTAAATTCATCATTTATTAAAAGATTGTTTGATTCAATTAATCCATCTATTAAATTACCTAAGTCTTCATGGCGTGCAGAAATATGGTCAGGTATAGGTTCTCCAGTAATCCTATCATGTTCGCCAACAAATCCACCACTTTCTCTAAAACCCATATGAATAAAACGGCTGTTTTCTATTACTAATTGCTGTAGTTGAATTAGAGCTTCTTTTGAAAGTTCATTTAAACCTGCTTGCCCAATTGCAACACCCCATCTAGCCGCTCTTTTGCTTTTTGGACTTTCCCCTTCAATTGTAAATGATGCTTTCGAGTCTTTTAATAGCAGAAACGAGGAAGCCCTTTGAATAATATCTTTTCTAACACCTTCAATCTGTTTTTTATTTTTTGCAATATAATTTTCTGATACGTGGTGCTCAAGCAGTTTAGTTTTAAAAATTAATGCGCAAAATTTATTAGTCCCTGGAAGGTTATTCATTATCAAATGGCGGGGTGATTTCACACCTTTAACTGCATATTGTAATTTTTCATTTACAACAGGTAGGTAACTTTTTTTAGAGATATCATTTTTACCTTCAATTTTATTCCCATTTACCCACTCTAATAAAAACCATATTCTTCTTGAATATTGTCCTAGAGGATCTATGTTTACCAACGATAAAATTTCATCTTTGCTTAGGATCTCGGTCAATTTTGAAAAAATTAGTTGGTTTACTCCTTCGTATTTTAATGCAAATACCAAATGGTTATATAAAGCCTGCACCATTGTAATATTTTCATTATCTTCTGGCAAATAATTATTTGGCAATACTTTCCATACTTCATTTTCAAGACGCTGATTTTTTTCGGAGATCATTGTTTTAATTAAAGGTGTTGGAATTGCTAAATTGAATTTTTGAATGATTGCAGTATATCCTACCGTCCACCCAGGGCATGGTTTTGAAATACCAAGATTTATAGGCGCATTACAAGAAAAATGAGGGCTATGATTCATTTTTTATATTTTATAAGCGCAATATAAATAATTTTTAGGCGCAAATTGAAAAATATAGGCGCATTTTTATTAGTTTTGAATATAATAGGCGCATAAAATTTAAACCTATAAACACAACTAGAATATAATAGTAAGAGCAAATAGGTAAAAATATTAATACTCAAGGTCGAATAACTTTGGTTGGAGAGGGGAGTTTAATGAGTGGGTTTCGAATAAAAAAGAGTAACTAACTAGTACGCAATTCGGTGCGTATATTACATTAACTCCCTCATTATCAGTATAAATAGGTTCATATATTAGTGTGGTCCAAAGTGATTCATTCTGGCAGATTGGCGAATAATGGCATGGGAAAAAATAAAAAAAAATGAAAAAGTATTGTTTTATAGTTGTGCTGTTTTTTGTTGCGTTTGTTTCCAGGGCACAATCGTTGCCGATTGGGCAGGTTGGAACTGAGGATATGTTGCGGGCGTTACAGTTGGAGGGGAAGATTGATGAGAGCTATTCTTTTACAGCAAGGCCATTTATTTATCAAAAGAATTTAGATAGAAAAGATTTATGGAACCTGATTGATAGCACCCATAAAATAAAATTGGCAGAAAAACATTTTGCGAATGATCGGGTGAGCATTGGATTGATGCCTGCGATTTTTTCTTCGAAATTTAATAGTGATCATCCTTATGGTTGGAACGATCAGGGGATGATTATGGCGAAGGGATTACAAACTTCTTTTTCTGCTGGTGCGTATGCTAAAATAGGGCCACTTACTATTCAATTGCAACC
>JAYUFN010000102.1:0-6362 GCA_043738705.1 Bacteroidota bacterium | reverse complement strand
TTAATTGTGCAGCTAATTCAGTTTCGTTAGCACAAAAAGAAAACCTTCCCTGAAGCTTAGTGAAATTTTCGGCAAATTCAATTTCCAGTTCCTGTATGGATGGCTGATACACAGCAATAGTATTACCTACACTTGCAGAAAAGGGAACAGGCACTGGTTTTTTCAGTGCCTGTTTAATTTTTTTTAAAATATTTTCTCTAGCAGTATTTGACATATCCCATTCATTTATGAGTGTATGGAAGCTGGATCTTCATTTTCAGTAGTGGTAGTTGGTATAATTGGTAATTCTGTTGGAACCACTGGAGGTATTACTACCTCTAATATTTTCTTTTCTTCAAAAGGTCTTTTCCCAATCAGTTCTTCTACATCCGATTTATGTAGCACTTCTTTATCTAACAATTCTTTCGCTAACTTTTCAACTTCCGAACGCTTTTCACGTAACAGATCAAGTGTTCTTACATAAGCTTTGGCAACAAGCTTACGAACCTCATCGTCAATCATCTTTCCAGTTTCTTCACTAAACGGCTTTGTAAAAGTATTCTCTTGCGAAGGATCATAGAAACTAATATTTCCGATTTTATCGTTCATTCCATAGGTGGTTACCATCGAGTAAGCCATCTTAGTAATTTGTTGCAAATCGTTTGCTGCACCTGTTGAGATCCTACCAAAGAAAATCTCTTCTGCGGCCCTACCGCCTAGCGTCATACATAGTTGATCTATTAATTGCTCTGTTGTGTACAAGTATTGCTCTTTAGGAGTATACTGCGCATAACCCAATGCCGCAGTACCTCTTGGAACGATGGTAACTTTTAATAAAGGATATGCGTGCTCTAGAAACCAACCGCAAATAGCGTGACCAGCTTCATGGTATGCTATCACTTCTTTTTCATCGGGCGATATAATCTTATTCTTTTTTTCTAATCCTCCAATCACGCGATCGATAGCATCCTGAAAATCGCTCATATCAACCGATAGTTTATCTTTCCTCGCCGCAATTAGCGCCGCTTCATTACAAACATTTGCAATGTCTGCTCCAGCAAAACCAGGTGTTTGCTCTGCAAGTTTATGTACATCTAATGTTTCAGAAACTTTAATTGCTCCTAAGTGTACTTTAAAAATTGCCTCACGGCCAACCACATCTGGACGATCAATTGAGATCTGACGATCAAACCTGCCCGGGCGTAATAGTGCTGAATCCAATACATCGGGGCGGTTAGTAGCTGCAAGTATAATAATACCTGTGTCGCCACCAAATCCATCCATCTCAACCAATAATTGGTTCAATGTATTTTCTCTTTCATCGTTACTCATCATGGCATTTCTACCACGTGCACGACCAATCGCGTCTATCTCATCAATAAATATAATACAAGGTGCTTTTTCGCGCGCTTGCTTAAATAAATCACGTACACGGCTAGCACCCACTCCTACAAACATTTCAACAAAGTCGCTACCACTTAAACTAAAGAAAGGAACTTGCGCTTCTCCAGCCATTGCTTTTGCAAGCAGGGTTTTACCAGTTCCCGGAGGCCCGATCAACAAAGCACCTTTCGGAATTTTACCACCTAGGGATGTATATTTTTTCGGATTCTTCAAGAAGTCTACAATCTCCATCACTTCTACTTTCGCTTCATCTAGACCAGCTACATCAGAGAAAGTAATATTTACTTTAGCGCCTTTATCAAACAAAGTAGCTTTCGACTTTCCAATATTGAATATGCCCCCCGGTCCACCACCACCTGAAGGACCGCCCATTTTACGCATCAGTAATACCCAGGCAGCGATGATAATCAAAAGTGAAAGAATTGTATTGGCAACAGGTCCAAACCACTCTCCTTCATCTATAGGATTGGTCTGCACTTCAGCCATATTATTTGTCTTGTAAAACTCTTTTAACCCATCGTTAAAACTTTTCCAATCGGTTATTTTGAATTCAAAAAGAGGAACACCTTTTACTTTGTCCTTTGATAGAGTTGCCTTGAATTTTACTGTATAGTACTCCTTGTTAATGCTATCCGCCTTTATATATACGCGAACCAATTCCTTGTTTCTTACCAAGTCCAATTTCTCTACATCCCCCTTCGCCAACATGGATTGTTTGAACTCCTGCTCACTAATCCGACTCAGATCGGGCGACATTTTCCAGAAATTTGCTGAAAGCAGCACCAAGCCAATAACACCATAAATCCAATAAATACTGAATTTCGGGCTTTTTCGAGGGCCATCTCCTTTATCGTTCTGAATGTTAAATTTGGGCGATTTATTTTCCTGTGACATATCTGTATCCTCTATTATAAATAATAATTCTATTCAATTAAAAATCCAAAGGTCAATTAAATAGTGGGCTCGTCGTGAATTAGAGACGAAGCATCGCACCACATTTCTTCTAACTTGTAAAATTTTCTTGCATCGGGCTGCATAATGTGCACCACTACCGTAACATAATCAATCAATGCCCATTGCGCGGTTATCCTTCCTTCATGTTTATACGGCATTTCAAAGCAAGTTTTATCAACCAACTCTTCTACATAATCACATATCGCTTTCACTTGTGTTGTTGAAGAAGCTTGAGCAACTATAAAAAAGTCTGCAGCGGCTTCCGGAATCTGGCGAAGATCCAGACTTACAATATTTTCGCCCTTCTTATCTTGAATGGCTTTAATGATTGCTTTAAAGATTTTGGAGTTCCGATTAATACGGGTACCAGTAGATGCAGGGCGGTTATTTAAAAGAGAAAGAGTTGCCAATAAATTAAGAAGTTTAAAAGTGATTATTTGAAAGACATGATAACTTTTTAAGTTGCATGTTTTTTTATGCTTTAAGCTGTGATACAAATCTCCGGTCTTAACTTCGTCAAAAATAGTAATTCTTTGTTACCTATAAATGCTAAAACTCGAATCGGAGAACCATTTTTCGAATTACATGAAGTTGATAGTACCAACATCTATGCCATTGACAAGGTTCAAGCTAATTTGGCTGCTCATGGTGCAGCATTCTTTGCACACAATCAATTAGCTGGCAAAGGTCAACGTGGAAAGGGCTGGAATTCCGAACCCAGTGCGAATATCATTTTATCAGTTGTAATCAACCCTTCGCCCCTTTTAATCACCCAACAATTTGTGATCAGTGTGATGGCTTCACTGGCAGTGCATGATTTTTTTGCTGATTTTGCTGGAGATGAAACTAAAATTAAGTGGCCAAATGATTTGTATTGGCGTGACAGAAAGGCAGGGGGCATTTTAATGAATAGCCATATCCTGGGCAAAAATTGGCAGTATTCAGTCCTAGGAATTGGGATCAATATCAACCAAACCAATTTTGTAAATTTCCCTAACCAACCAGTTTCTTTAAAACAAATAACCGGAAAAACATACCAGCCACTAGAATTAGCAAAACAATTATGCAGCTTGCTTGAAAAGCGGTTTGCCGAAATGAGAAATGGAGGAATTGAGGATCAGCTAAATAAATACAACCAATATTTGTATAAAAAAGGGGAAGAAGTAAACTTTAAAAAAGAGAATATTGTTTTCAGAGCTACTGTACAATCAGTAAATGATTATGGAGAGTTGATATTAAAGAATGGATTAGAGGATCGTTTTGGTTTTGGCGAAATTAGCTGGCTAATTTGATAAGGGGCCCAAAGGTTTGAACGTAATTTGCAAAGAATTAATACAAAAATATGTCTGAGTTTCGGTTAACTAAATTTTCACATGGAGGTGGTTGCGGTTGTAAAATAGCTCCTTCTGTTTTGAGTAATATTTTACAATCCAGCTTCATCGCACCTGAGAATACACAATTATTAGTAGGTAATTCAAGTAACGACGACGCTGCAGCATACGATCTTGGAAATGGCACAGCACTAATCAGTACAACCGATTTCTTTATGCCCATTGTGGATGATGCATTTTCTTTCGGAAAAATAGCATCGGCCAATGCTATTAGCGATGTTTATGCAATGGGCGGCAAACCAATATTGGCAATTGCGATACTTGGGTGGCCCGTTGAAAAGTTACCCGCCGAATTAGCTCAACAAGTTTTAGAAGGCGCACGCAGTATTTGTATGGAGGCAGGTATCCCCCTCGCAGGAGGACATAGCATTGATAGTCCTGAACCAATTTTTGGATTAGCAGTAAGCGGTTTAGTAGATATCAAAAATCTTAAAAGAAACAATACTGCTCAGGAAAACGATTTACTTTTCATCACTAAACCAATTGGTGTAGGCATTCTTGCTACCGCTCAAAAAAGAGAAAAAATCAGTGAAGAACATTTGAAACAGTTAATTAAACAATTAACCACTTTAAATAAAGCTGGTGAGGAATTGGGGAAAATCTCAGGAGTACATGCAATGACAGATGTAACTGGCTTTGGTTTGATTGGTCATCTGATCGAGATGACTGAAGGAAGCGGACTAAGTGCAGAAATTAATTATGCTGCAATACCCATTTTGGAATCTGCCAAAATATATCATCAACAAAAAATTGGACCCGATGCAACTTTCCGAAACTGGAATAGTTATCGTACAAAAGTTGACTTTGATGCCGGCATAAATATGATGGAGGCAATTCATTTACTTCCCGATCCACAAACAAATGGAGGCCTGCTGATTGCTGTTGCACCAGGTTCATTAAATGAAGTGATTGCGGTTTTTGAAACCTTCGGGCTAAGTGAATTTACTCAACCAATTGGCAAAATGAAAAAGAAATCAGAAAAAATAATTCAGGTTTTGTAGTACTTAAAAAACTATATTCCCTTTATTTTTTATCTGCTCATTTGTTAATTCAACAACCAATTGAACACCGCTAATGCAATTAACAGTTTGTTTGATCCAACTACATTTTTCGTCATCAACAAAATCGCCTTTCATCAACCACAAAAAATCCATGTGCCGAAATTCTGGTAATAAGTATTCTCCGTCGAATTGGTTGTGATAAACATAATGGCTCAAAAAGCTATTCGGCTCCGATGATTCATAAACCGAAAAAAAATAACTCCTATCTTTTTTGCGTAAGTGAATCTCAATATCATTATTTAATCTGAACTGATAACCCAGTAAATTATTCATATGCCAGCAAAACTGATAGCTCTTCAATGGGGCTGTAATGCCCAATAGTCTTGTATCCTCAAAAAAATCTTCATTCAATTCTTCTACATTCAAACGAAGTTTCGACATATACTTTCTAATTAAAATTGAATATCGAATATTTTTTCTTCCTTACCCCTAAGTATGCGCAATTTTGCTTTATCTCCCTTATCAAATTTCCCAAGCGATCCCATATAACTTTGTATATCAACAAATTTAAAATCACCCAACTGAAGTAAAATATCTCCGGTTTGCAAACCAATTTTTTCAGCTAGTTTTCCAGGACTCACCCCATCAATTCTCAAACCTGTTCCACTAAATCCATAATCTGGAATCACTCCTAAACTAACTTTAAATTTAGTACTTCTACCACCTTGCTGTTCGCGCGTTTTGGTAAATACTAGTTTTCCTTTCGCATCATTTACACTGATTAGCTGATAGATATAATTCACAATATTTTTTTCACCATCATAGTTGATCTTATCCCAATCATCAGTTGCTTTGTGATAATCCGAATGACTGCCTGTAAAGAAAAATAATACCGGCATATCTTTTCTATAAAAACTCGCATGATCACTAGGCCCAGATCCTGAACTATCAAATTTCACAATCAGCTTCTCATTGGTCAATGATGCAAAATAACTACCCCAAGTTGGAGATGTTCCATAACCGCCGATGGTTAATTTGTGTGAAGTATCGTATCGACCTACCATGTCCATATTCAACATATAGTTAGCGGTGATAGAAACAGTAGGGCTATCCAGCCAGAATTTGCTTCCAAACAATCCTAGTTCCTCAGCAGAAAAATGAATAATCAGATAGTTGTTATTTTTTGGTGATTCTTTTTTAAGCATCTTTGTCAACTCTATCAAAGCTGCGGTACCACTAGCATTATCATCTGCTCCGTTGTGTATGATGTGCCCAGTATCTAGTGCATTATTATCTTCACCGTAGCCTAAATGATCATAATGTGCACCTAAAATTACTGTTGTTGCCGCGTGATGATTTATAAAGCCGATAATATTGCTGGCAGTCCTTTTTTTATCCACGATCTCCACATTCAATGTCAGATCTAAACTGGCAGCATTATCGAAAAAATAGTGTTGAAAACCTGATTTAGTAATATAAACTACTGGAATAGTAATTGATTTTGTAGTATCCCTTTTATTGAATTGAACATTGTCGGTAATCGAAGAGCTATTATACAGAAATAATGCAATAGCGCCTCTACTAGCATCAACTAAAGCCTCCTTTTTAATAGCTTCATCAATATCGAAATGCG
>JAYUFN010000101.1:0-17369 GCA_043738705.1 Bacteroidota bacterium | reverse complement strand
CGCCGATTGGAGATTTCAATAAAGCATCGCTTCGAAAAATATGGGTATACTTTTGTTCACGAATTATTTTTTCTAGGGCCGCATAAATTTTTTGTTTAAAGGGCACCAATAATTCTTCTTGCTTAGCCTGAACAGCTTGTTGTTGATATTGCTGCCAATTCACCAATTTGTATTTTAACTGGTTTAATTCTTTAACAGCTTGTTCTCTTGCTCTTGCTGGCATTGCAGCTGAATCTTTTTTATAAAGACTGTCTCTACGTTGAAACTCAGTAACATTATACTCATAATCTACTTGTAAAGAATCTTTCGCATAGCTCTGTAAAGCTGCAGTTACTTTATCGATATCAGGCATCAGTCCTAAAACGCTTTCTTCGTCAAAAGTTCCAATTTTCAATTGAGCGCTAGTGTGATTGGTGAACAAAAGGCTTGCAATAACAGCCGCACACACAAATAATACTTTCTTCATTTTTGTGAATTTATAATTGATAGTTGTTTAAAATTTAATCCCCAATTCTTTTAGAACATCATCGCTCTTATCCAGCTTAGGGTCGGCAAATATAACGGTAATTCCTTCACTTTTATCTAGTACAAAATCATAAGACTTTGACAAAGCCATTTTTTGGATAGCGTTGTAAACTTTATCCTGTATAGGTTTAACTAAACGCTGACGCTCTTTAAACAAGTCGCCTTCATAGCCAAAACGCCTTTTCTGAAGATCCCTGATTTCCTTTTCCTTAACAAATAATTCATCTTCCCTTTTCTTTTTCAACTCTTCAGTTAGCATAAACTGCTCTGCATCATAATTCTTATACATTTTATCTAGGACTGCCTGTCTGTCGTCGATTTCTTTCTGCCACTGCTGACTAATTGCTTGTAATTTTTTGTCAGCATCTTTATACTCAGGAATCTTGTCTAACACATATTTTGTGTCGATTACCGCATAACGTTGCTGCGCATTTACTGAGTAATTTAGACTCAGTAAAACAAACGAAAGGATGAATAGTATTTTTTTCATACAATAAATTTTAGGTATAATTTATTCTGGTTCAAAGCCCAACATAAATGTAAATTTAGCTGCATCTTTAATAGAATTCCCAGGCGTAAACCTATCCAATCCGATACCATAATCAAATCCCAACAATCCAAACATAGGTAAGAAGAAGCGCATACCCAAGCCCACTGATCTACGAAGCTGGAATGGGTTGTAATCTTTCATAGAATACCAACCATTAGCCGCTTCAAAGAAAGCAAGTGCGTAGATCGTACTACTTGGATTGAGACTTAATGGATAACGTAATTCAGTTGTGTATTTATTAAAAATGGTAAAGTATTGACGTGTTGATTGCTGGTCTGGGTTGACTTTTGGATTAGAGGTATTATATACAGGATATCCTCTTTGGGCAATGATATCATAACCCAAGAGTGCAAACTGATTACTTAAACCTGCATCACCCACTTGAAATCTTTCGAATGGAGAGATTTCAAGGTTTGAATTATATCTACCTAAGAAGCCCATTTTTACTGAAGCCCTGATTACAAACTGTTTATTATGCTCAGCACCACCAGGCTTTCCCAAAGGAATAAACCATTCTGCATTGAAACGCTCTTTATGATATTCAATCCACTCGTATGGATTGGCTGATGTGGCTATGTTGTTATTCAACAAAGTATAGGGAGGCGTAAATTGAATACTCGCCATAAAATTCGAACCACTTCTAGGGAACAGCGGCTGATCAATAGAAGAACGTTGTAAAGTTAGTTTCAGGTTTACATTGTGTGCATAGCCATTGCTAAATCCAGGAAGATTTACAGGATCAATTGCATAGTTGTGTAGGTTATATCGAGTAAAACTCAATGCCGTTGTTAATGAGAAATAATCATCTGGCCATTTCAATTGCTTAGCCAATGCAATAGTTGCACCGGTTGTAGTAATTGAACTTTGGCTCGAATAATTAGGATCATATAATCCCGTAATAGGATTATAAGTTTGCCCGTATTTAGTATTATAAATACTGAATGAAAGTGCATTTCTTTTCTTACCTCCAAACCATGGTTCCGTAAATGAAAAGTTATAAGATCTAAAAGCTTTACCATTACTCTGAACGCGAATACTCAACTTTTGTCCGTCACCCATTGGCAAAGGGTCCCAAGCTGCTCGCTTCCAAATATTACGAATTGAAAAATTATTAAATGAAACACCCAGTGTACCCGTCAAACCAATAACCCCACCCCAGCCCGCACTCAGCTCTAGCTGATCGCTTGATTTTTCTTCCACAGTATAATTAATATCTACCGTTCCATCTTCAGGATTAGGAACGGGAGTAATGCCAATTTTTTCCTGATTAAAATAATTCAACTGTGCAATTTCACGATTAGAACGAACTAAATCTGTACGACTAAATTTTTCGCCGGGAATAGTTCTTAGTTCTCTCCGAATTACATACTCTTTTGTACGATCGTTTCCTGCAATTCTTACGTTCTTGATTGTAGCCTGAGGACCTTCGATAATTCTAATTTCATAATCGATCGTATCATTATATACTGCTGTTTCAACTGGATCTGTTCTGAAAAAAAGGTAACCGTCATCTTGGTATAATCCACTAATATCGCCCCCTTCCGGAGATGCGTTCTTACCAAGTTTTTTATTTAGGATATCCATATTATAAATATCCCCTTTACGGATACCCATTATGGCCGTCAATACTGAGTCACCAAATTTGGTATTCCCACGCCAAGTAATATTTCCAAAATAATATTTGTGACCTTCTGAAAGTTTGATATCGATATTCAGATCACCCTTTTTGGTATGATATACGGTATCCTTCAAGATGATCGCATCACGGTAGCCCAATGTATTGTAATAGTCTAAAATATTATCTAGGTCAGAAGTAAATTTCTTCTCATTATACTTAGCAGAAGAAAATTTAAAACGCACATAAGGATCCAATACTTTCTTGGTTCTGCTAAAAGTGAGGTACCCCTTTTCTTTTAGATAATCATCAAATGTATAATGCTTTGATTCCACGATCATCCCTTTATCGTAAGTAGGAAATAAGGTAAATCGAGATTGCTCTTTGGTATCTTTCAGTTTCTTTTTAAGCTTTGATTCCTCAATAGAACTGTTGCCTCCAAAATTGATATTGTTTATATGAACTTTAGATCCTTTGCTGATAACAAAATTCAACGTAAGCATATTACTCATTGAGCTATCTTTCTTCTCAATGATTTTTACTTTTGCATCTTGAAAACCTTTTTCTGCATAATACTTTCTAATAGCTTCTACTGCAGTGATTTTCATATTTTCAGTAACTACCCTGTTAGGTACCAATCCGGTTTTGCCCGAAAGGTCATCACTCTCTGATTTACGTACATCTTTGAAATAAAATTTAGATAAACGCGGGCGTTCAGTAACTTCTATTTCAACACTGATGCTCTTTCCTTCAACCTTAGTTAGATAAATTTCAACATTACTGAAATAATTTTGTGACCATAGCTTATTGATGGCTTTGGCAAAATTATCTCCTCCTGGAATTTTTATTTCATCCCCAACGTTGATGTTTGCAATTGATATCAAAAGGTTCTCATCAAAAAAACGATTGCCTACCACTTTTACATTTGCAACTTTATAACTTTTTTGCGTTTTTTGATTGAAGATATTCATCAGATCAGCATCGATCGATGTGATCGTAGTATCGTTTGAATTCGTTGAAGATTGCGATCGAGCCGAAAAACTCACTATCAAAATAACTAAAGACAACACTAAATATTTGTACAATTTCTGCATCCGGTTCGTTTTGTTATAATCCAGTCTGAAAGTATAGTCACTAATGCTTTCAGCGTTTTGTATGGTTTTAAGTTGGGCAAATTAACTGGAATAATTAAAAGTGTTTGTTAAATCACCTGTTTAATTGGTATTCTGCCTTAAATAATTGTTTCTATACCAATTGGGTTTCCTCTTGAATTTGTGTATTGGTTTTACCAAAACGCCTGTTCCTTGCTTGAAAATCAACAATGGCTTCTACTAGATTTTCCTTCCGAAAATCCGGCCAACGGGTATTGGTAAAATATAATTCGGCATAAGCAAGCTGATATAATAAGAAATTGCTAATTCTATATTCTCCACTGGTTCTGATCATCAGTTCAGGATCCGGGAAATCACTGGTAGCCAAATAATGTTCTAAAACTTCTTGGTTGATAGATTCTGCTTTAATTTTGCCAGCTTCCACATCTAGCCCGATTTGTTTTACCGCATTTACCAATTCCCAACGACTACTGTAACTCAATGCAAGAATTACATTCAGACCAGTATTATGACTGGTTAAGTCAAGTGCCTCATTCAGCTCGTCGTGAGCATCGGTAGGCAATAAACTTAAATCTCCAATTACATGTAGTCTGATATTGTTTTTATTCAAAGTAGGCACTTCCTTACGTATCGTTTCAACAAATAGCAACATCAGTCCTTCAACTTCTTTCTTCGGTCTGTCCCAATTTTCGGTACTAAAAGCATAGAGCGTCAGGTATTGAATACCCAATTCTGCACAGCCTTCTATGATGATACGAACACTTTCCACGCCATGAAAATGACCATATAAACGTTCCTGACCTTTTTCTTCAGCCCAACGTCCATTTCCATCCATTATGATAGCGATATGTTTTGGCAATCGTTCCTTATCAATTTTGCCAATGAGGCTTTCCTCCATCGTGTACCTGTATTTAGGACGCGAAATTAACAAAAACAGCGCTGTAGTTGAGATTTAATTAGCAAAAATTGATACGTATTGACCTATAAATTCGAATATTTCCTAAAATCTTCCACTCGAACTTGGGCAACGATAGGATTGAATATTAAAAGAAATGCCCGCCTGAATGGTTGCAAATGCATCTTTTTGTAAACTATTGCCTCTTTGACGACCCTTGATGCCAATTGATGAGCCCGTTTCATAGCTTCTATCTTGTAGCAAATAGGCGGGAGAAGGAGAACCATCTGGTAAAGGCGGAAAAGCATCAGGAGCATATGTGCCACTCACATCATCGAGATAATCGGTATTTGTAAATCGATAGGATATTTCCCCAAACACATTTATTTTTTCATTCAAAGCATATTTCATTCCAACACCAAACGGGATACACATAGCAACCGGGCTATATGGCTTCTTGTTAGGGTACAAAGAGCTTCCCTGCCCTTCAGTGCCCAAAGGACGTAACAAATACTTCTGTCCATTCAGGTATGCATACGGATCGAAAGAGAAAACGCCTACACCCAAACTTACATAAGGTGTAAATCGATATTCGTCAAAACCAGGAATAAACTTGAAAAAGTTGAAGTCTCCGGAAACACTCAATTCCCAAACATTGGTATTGAAGCTTAGATTTCGTTGCACTTCAGTTGGATTAGAACTGTATTTATCAGCATACCCTAAGAAAGTATAATTGCCCGATATTTTGATGCCAACATAATTATTAATCTGCTTTCTAAAAAACACTCCCCCTGCAAATTTGGGTCTATTAATTTTCATTCCCGTATTCAAATCGCCAAAATAATGACCTAATCCTACCGAAAACCCATATTCTGCTTGATGCGAATAAGCATCTATGGTTTGCGCTTTTGCAGAAACCAAACAAAACAACATTAATACGAGACCTGCACTCTTTTGCAACATGTTACGATTGAATCTATACATTGTAAAATAGCATCAATTTTCTCTAAGATAAAAGTTAATTTCTTTTATCAAGTCCCCAAGTAAGCTTTGTTCGTAGTGTTGACAAAAAATTATTCTCACTTAATCTAGCTAGGTTGATTGAAAATTTTTCTTTCCTAACGGCTAGTTGAATGGTTTTGCTTACAATTTCCCTTCTTGCATCCAATGCGCAAATAAACTGATCAGCTCTACCTTCTATCTCGAAAGAAATTACGTTAGTATCTGGCACTACGATAGATCTAACGTTCAGGTTGTGTGGTGCCACGGGAGTAATCACGAAACTAGAAGATTCTGGGAATACAATGGGTCCATTACAACTCATATTATATCCGGTTGAGCCGGTTGGAGTAGCAACAATTAATCCATCGGCCCAATAAGTATTTAAAAATTCTCCATTTAGGTAAGTTTGAATCTTTACCATTGGTGAAATATCTCTTTTGTGAATCGCAAATTCGTTCAAGGCAAATGGAGTATCTCCGAAAAGTGGTTCATTCGAATCCAAATGGATCAAAGTTCTTTTTTCGATATGAAAACTGCGATTAATCAGTGCGTCAACTGCAGCGGCTACTTCGTTTCTACTAACACTTGCAAGGAATCCAAGCCGACCGAAATTGATTCCGAGTATTGGGATGTTTTTTTGTTTAATCAACGTTACTGCATCCAGCATAGTGCCGTCGCCTCCGAGGCTGATTAGCAAATCGATATCACTACTCAGGTCATCTGAAATAGAAAATGGAAGCAGTTTTTCATAAATATTTCTGGGGAATGTAAACTGCTGTAGCAGCTGATGAAAGATGTAAATTTTTGTATCGAATCTCATCAACTCTTCTAGTAATAACTGAATAGGGTTTTCCTGTTCAAAGTCAAGTCCACGGCTATAAATAGCTACTTTCATGTGTTTATTTTTATTGATTTTGGCCAGAGAATTCGCCAATAAAAATTTAGCTTAGTAACAACTTTTGTAATGGCTCATTTCATATCCAATATTGATTTGCTCACTGTGTTTAGAAATCATTTCTGCTTTGTAAATATAAGCCATCCTTACCCAGCTGGTTGAAGCTATATTCAATTTTAAATACAAAATCATAAATCGAAATAATGTCCATACCGAATCCCCAAGTACGCAATAAAGTGTTGTTTAATGTATTGGAGGATATTTGATTAGAATTATAAGCATATCCCAAATCGCCATATAGTTTCATATAGATTCGAAATGGAATTCTGTCGTGTGTGCGACTTTTAAATGGATTTTTGATTTCAAAATGTAGTAGTTCATGATGGACAGTAGTTTTGAGCATGGCACCCGACATCCCATCGATTACATTATACTCTAGGCCTCGCATTTGAAAACTTCCATAGCCAAACATTTTTTGGTCGATGAATGCAGGATTTGTAGGAAATTTTAATTGGGCCATTGCTTCGAAGTGCAGAAACGATTTTTTAGATAGGGGCTGTGCGTATATCGCCCTTGCATTGATCATCCATAGGTCTGTAGCTTTGGTAAATCCTCTTTTATACAAGTTCCCCTGAAATAAAAAGCCCTTTGTTGGATAGGCATTATGATCTGAATGATAGTAACGGAAGCTATAATTGAAATCAATAAAATCAAATTTCGTTCCTCCATTTGGAAAATAATTTGGGTTGATTTTACTAACAGTATCTGCTATAAATTCTTTGTTATAAGCAATTCTAAAAGCGTGACGCGTTCTTATTCCGGGTCTGTATAAATAAGTAAGATCTACCCTTGTTTGTTTTTTTACATAAACATCTTCCTCCTTAAAAAATTGTTGCTTATTATATTCTGTGGAATAATTTAGCTCTTTCTGACTTGCATAAACAAAGCCAATATTAAAACCACTTTTTAATTTTGTATCAACAAAAGGAAGATCGTAGCGCAGGGTGATTTGTTGTGTATAGCCTGTTATCAGCCATATATCAAGGTTATCATTTCTACCAGTAAAATTATTTTGAATAAATTTTATTCCATAATTCACTCTTGTTAAACTTCTATGTTGATCAACCCACCACTGATTAAAATTTCGATCTACCAGCTTAAAATATAACAGTGGAAATAAATACCATCTTTCTTTCACCTCCACATTAATTAGTAGCAAGCTATCTGTAATAACTGGATAAAATTCGGCATCAACAAAAAGAGTAGTATTCAACAATTGTTGCTTCGAAAGTTCCAGTTGCTTGAGCAGGTCTTTTTTAGCAATTGCATCACCCCTCTGAAATGAAAGCTCCCTTAATACGATCTGCAGTTTTGTTCTTTTATTTCCGCTAATAACAATTTTACTGACGTGCAAAGTATCTGCAAGCGTATTGATGCTTGCCAACTGTGCCTGAACTTTCAAGCCAGAAACAAAAAATAACAAACATCCTACTAAACACAATGACCTCATTGAACATTTACGGTTAAGAGTTAGTAAAAATAGGTATTTGAGCTATTGAAAGATTAATCAAAAAAAGAAAACACATAAATAGGCCTGGTATTAATTGTATATAAAACCTATACATTCAGGTAAGCGAGTAAATGATTATAGTTGTCTTTTAATTCATTTGAATAAGATTCCTCTCCGAAATAATAGCGCACTATATATTCGTACCGTTGAAAGGTTGCCACTATAGCAGAAATTTCAATTTTATTTACTTTTAAAGTAATAATTACTAAGCCCGATTCCGGTTCTGTAAATGTATTGCACTGAGTGATCAATGCATCGTTGGTCTCAACCAAACGACTTATTTCACCGAAAGAAAAATTACGTTTTGAAATTTCCAACACAATCAAACCACCACGTTCATGGTTACCAAGAAACATAGAGAGTTGATGCAATAAATCTGTTGTTGTAATTACGCCCAGTAGTTCTGATTGATCATTAATAACAGGTGTCAATGAAAGTTCTTTTTCAGCAGCCAGCTTTAAAGCAGATAGAAAGTGTTCTTCCCCCTTTACACTAAACGGCAGAATCAAAGAAGTATCACCCGCAATAGTTTGTTGTTCTGGAAGATCTAGAAGGTCTGACTTACTAATTAATCCAATGTATTTGTCCTCACTAATAACTGGAAGCTGTTGCACATCATAATCATCCATTAACTGCAATGCAAGTAAAGCACTGTCGTTAAGACTCACAGTGGGAAACCCCGCGTTAACTAATCGGACTGCTAACATGCTTTTCTTTCTTAATAATTAGCAAAAAATTAAGTAGTACTTGAAGCTATGGCAATTTTTGCAAAAAATTATCCAATATTCTATTGAATTCATCAGGCACTTCCATCATTGGGGCGTGTCCACATTTATCAATAAAATGTAACTCACTATTTGGAATCAATTTATTGAATTCCTGACCTACAAATGGTGGCGTGATGGTATCATTATTACCCCAAATTAATAATGTGGGTTGTTTGATCTGACTTACTTCATCTCCCAAGTTATTTCGTATGGCACTTTTTGCAAGAGATATAATCTTGATTACTTTAATTCGGTTATTAGTAATTTCAAAAACCTCGTCAACTAATTCTTTTGTAGCAGTTGCAGGATCAAAGAAAGTTACCTGCGTTTTCTTTTTGATGTATTCATAGTCGCCCCTTTTTGGGTAGCTATCGCCCATTCCATTTTCAAAAAGGCCGCTACTCCCCGTTAATATAAGTGACTTAATTCTTTCGGGATGCTTCAAGATATGTACGAGTGCTACGTGACCACCCAAAGAATTCCCCAACAAGTGTATGTTTTGATAGTCTTTTAATTCAATAAATTTTTGAACGTGTTTCTCCAGACCACCTACCGTAGTGTGAAAAATATCCAGTTCAAACAGAGGTAGTAGAGGAACAACTACCTTGTACGATTTTCTGAAATATTCAACCAAGTCAGCAAAATTGCTGAGTGCACCAAAAAGTCCGTGCAATAATAAAAGTGGTTCACCCTCACCTTCTTCAATAAATTTGAACTTATCCAGTTCTTTTACTTCGTAATCCATGTTTATATTTCTTAAGCAATCGGCCTAATTATTTAAAGTTAATGCGACATATTCTATTTAATTCAAATAGAACCCTGTTTTTTTTCAAATCTGGTTCGTGCAAAATACAGATTTTAAGGTAAAACAGATCATTATCCTCTTTATCAATATCTTATAATTTGTTCATTAATATTTTAATCCGGCAAAAAATACCGACAATTCCTCAAAAATGCCTTGAAAGAAAGGTAGCATATTTGCAAATACTTCAATGAATTTCGGAGCAAGAGGCGCTAAGAACCAAAAGGTTTTGGAGCCAGCCATCATTGCTGGTTTTAGGATATGCAACTTGTCTCCGTAGAAAAGCAACACACTAAAAGTGGTTGCATATAATAAAGCATATAATAGAATGCCTGCCATTCTGTTGAACCATCCTAATAAGATCATTTCTAAACTGGCTTCTATTATTTTGGCGCCGATTTTAACCATTATCATTACACCCACCAGCGTTAGAATGAAGGCTAAGAATGGAATCCAACCAACAGCAATTTGAGTATATGATTTTAATCCTGAAGCAACTACTGCAGAGAGTTTCATAGCAACAACCAATCCAATAATAATTCCTACAAATGAAAAAGCTGCAACAACGAGTCCTTTGCGATATCCTTTTATCACAGCAAGAATCATCAATATCAGAAAAGCAGTATCAACAACCATTTGATTAGTTTAAATTAAACCAATAAACTCTTAACTGCTGCAGATATTGCCTTCCCCTCTGCCTTACCTGATAATTGTTTTGAAGCAACACCCATTACTTTTCCCATATCCTGCGGACCATTGGCCCCAACATTTGCAATAATCGCTTTCAAAGCCTCTTGCAATTCATCAGCAGTCATTTGAGTAGGTAAAAATCTTTCGATGACTGCAATTTCCTCTGACTCTTTCTGTGCTAGATCGGGGCGGTTCTGCGTTTGATAAATCTCTAAGGAATCTTTGCGCGATTTTACAAGTTTTTGAAGAATCTTAATTTCACCTTCTTCACTTACTTGTCCGTTTGCTCCCGGTTCGGTCTTTGCTTTGATGATTTCGGCTTTTATAGCTCTTAAGCCCCTAAGAAGTGCTTCGTCTTTAGCTTTCATAGCACCTTTCAATTCATTCATTACCTGTAATTCTAAGCTCATATCATTTATTTTAAAGGTTCTCTTTTAATTGACTTTCTCTAAATTTTTTATAAAAATCCTTCGCATTTTGTTTCATCTCATCTACCAGTTCCTGATTTTGCGTAGCGCGCATAAAACTGTCGGCCATACCCATAAATGTTTGATAAAAAAAATCGGCCATTTCATCGACCATCATGTCTTTGGTCCACAAATCAATTCTCAATGCGGCTTTTTCTTGTGCATCCCAAAATGCAAGCATCATGGCTTTTGCAGGCTGCATCATTTCTGCCGTACTATCAGTGGCCGACCAGTTTATTAGGTCGGGTACTTTGTTCTCATCCAAATGTATGTCTACTGAGATTCTCGATTTATTCATAGTTGCTTATTTGCATAAAAAAACAGGAACAAAAGTACGTTTTATTAACCGATGATTAATTTTCGACTATTGCAAGGATATTATCCCAAAGTTGATCAGCTGTTTTATCCCAGCTAAATGATGCTGCTCTATATTTTCCTGATTCGATTTTTTTATTCCTTAACACTTCATCTTTATACAGAAGTAGCATTTGTTTAGCGATAGCATCCGCATCATCGGGATCGGCGAATAGTGCAGCATTACCTGCTGTTTCTGGCATACTGCTGGTATTGCTGGTAATTACAGGTACAGATGACTGCATGGCTTCCAGGATCGGCAATCCAAATCCTTCAAAATAAGAAGGATAAACCAAGGCATAAGCAGCACCCATTATTTTAACTAACCGCTCGTCTGAAACCCATTTCAACATCACCACATCATCCCTATATTTATAGGTTTTTAATTTCTCAATCAGGTCATCATACTGCCAAGCCAGCCTACCTGCCACTAATAATTTCATATTACTTTTTTGCCACTTTTTAAATAGCGAAAATGCTTTGAGTAAATTCATTAAATTTTTTCGTGGTTGAATTCCACCTACAAAAAGAAAGTACTCCTTACCGTTTGCATACTCGGTTTTTACAGCATCTTTGGCTTCCCTATCTAAGGTTTGAAATTCAGATCTTGCAGCACCAGATATCACAGAAATTTTAGCTGCGTCGATAGGATAATGCTTTAAGATGTCTTGCTTTGAAAATTCAGAGACGGTAATTACCCTAGTTGCTTTTTTAAGAAACTTGGGAGTACCCCATTTATAATAAAGAAACTGGTGCCATGAAATGTGTTGAGGAAAATGTTTAAAAGCAAGATCATGCACCATTAATAGTTGAGGAATAGAACTGGTAAGGCTGCAAAAACCATAAGGTTGTACCCATACATCTGCTTTGATTTTTTTTACAGCTCTGGTAGCAGAAATATCATACCAATATTTAAAAGCAAACACCTGTCGTGCAGCTGGTTCAACTAAAATTGGCTTTATATTTTTTTCGAAAATAAATTCTTCGTCATAAGGTCTATCAAATATAAAATAGAATTGATGTTCCTGGTACTTGCGCGCTAATCTTCTAAACGACTCTCTCACGAACCAACCATAACCTTCGAGTTTCTCCTTTTGTAAAAATATTGCGTTTACTGCTATGCGCATAATGCAAAATTAAGGTAATTGATTAAAGAGTCTTTTTACTCAAAATGAAATTCTTTGTTACTTTTCACTTTTCACTTCCGGGTACTCATAAAATCCTCTTCCTGTTTTCCTTCCTAATTCGGCGCTTACTATTTTTTGTTCTTGAATAGCTGATGGTTTTAATCTTTTAGGGTTTCCTAACTCTTCCCAAATAATTTTACTAACGCTATAATTAATGTCAATTCCAATAAGATCCATCAATTTAAAGGGGCCCATTTTAAAACCACAGGATTCCATCACCTGATCTATTGCCTCAAAATTTGTGAAACCGTCCTCGAGCATATTCAACGATTCAAGATAATAATGTCGAGCAACCCTGTTCACAATGAATCCAGGAACATCTTTACAAACTACCGAAGTTTTATTCATTTTCTGGCATACTTCCTTCAATACTTTGATAACCATTTCGCTGGTCTGATCTCCTTGAATCAACTCAACCAACTTCATCACCGGAGCCGGATTAAAAAAATGCATCCCAGCAAATCGTAAAGGATCCTCTAATTTTTGAGCGATCGTATTGATGGATATGGATGACGTGTTGCTGACAAAAATGGTATTGTTTGAGTTGATAACTGAGAGCTGTTTGAAGAGATTGATCTTTGCAGAAGCCTTTTCAATAATTGCTTCAATAATTAAGTCGGCTTGGCAATCCTGTATGATTGAAGTATATATAATGCGTTGCTGAAATAACTGCTGATCAGTTGCTGTTATCGTATTTTTCAAAACCATACGAGCCCAGCTATGATCTATTTTATTCTTGCTTTTATCAATGATTGTATCATTCAAATCGAACAAAATGGTTTTATATCCTGCCTGAGCAGACATTTGTGCAATACCGGTTCCCATGGTTCCGGCACCACAAACACAGATGGTTTTGATTTGGTGCATAATGGTACAAAGGTAGTAATGGAGATTTGATATTTTATTTTATCCATGATTGTCGTTATTAGGCAAGTTGAACTATCCCCAGATAATAGCATCTTTTCCACCGAAACCCACCCTTGCTTTAATTAGCGCTTAGTTGTATTACTTTTATAGTATGGCAGCTCAGTTGCAACAGTTAGACTTATTTGGTTTCCCCATACAACCTCCTCAAAGCAAACCTAAAAAAGAAAAAAAGGTGAATGAGACGGAGGTGGAATCAACTCCTATAATGGTATCCGAACCTGCATCTACATTTATTTACGCGAACGAAAATATTACAGTTCGGATCAAGAAGAAAAAAGAGCCAAGCCAAGAAACCAAAATCTCAAAAACTAAAAAGCCCAGTAAGAGAGGTAGAAAATCATTTAAGGATATTGACAACGAAGTTGATTTGATTGATATTCCTGATGAAGCAGTACTAAATCAAAAATTATATTACAGTATCAGTGAAGTTGCTGGATGGTTTAGAGTGAACACCTCTTTATTACGATATTGGGAGAATGAATTCGATATCCTACAACCAAGAAAAACAAGAAAAGGTGACAGACTTTTTCGTGTAGAGGATATTAAGAATTTACAATTGATATATTTTCTGTTACGTCAAAGAAAATTTTCAATAGAAGGCGCCAAGAATTATTTAAAAAATAATAAATCGCAAGCTGATATGCAAGCTCAACTCGTTCAATCTTTAACAAAATTCAAATCTTTTCTTTTAGAGTTAAAGTCAAACTTAGCTGTTTAAATTTTTTCAAATTATTTTTCAAAATCGAATAAATATGGTTCGCAATACAGCATGCCTCATTTTGAGTCTGATAATTTTATTTGCGTGTGTTAGTACAAACAAAACAGCTAATAAAGATTTTATTGTTTTGGCCGACAATTCAAATAAAGTGCTCAGTGGAAAAATCAATAGAAGTCTGATTGAAAACGATACAAGTTTTAAATGGTTTAAACAAAATATTCAATTTGGAGAAGCCGATGCTTCAGCAGTTAGTGCCATTAAAAAAAATGCAGACAAATTCAATCTGGTAGTAGTTGCTGGCACTTGGTGTCATGATAGTTGGAATTTACTACCTAAGTTTTACAGATTAATAGCTGCCGCGGGATACCCTGAATCAAAAGTGCTATTGATTGGTGTTGATAGAAAAAGAGTTGCATTTAATAATATTCAAGCTCCTTACCATATTTTAAATACCCCAACTTTTATTGTCATGCATAATGGGAAGGAAGTTGGTAGAGTAATTGAATATGGCAAAACAGGATATATGGAGAAGGAATTAGGGGAGATTATTGCAGGGTTATAAAATTATTCGTTAGTATTTTTCGATAATATCACATCCATATTTCTTGCAGCTAATTCTATAGATGCTTCCTCCATTATACCAATTACAGATAGATTTATTTTTTCTCGCAACCTATTAAATTCATCTAAGTTCTGAGTGATACCGGCAAAGTAATCAATTGAGATGACGTGTGCATTCTTGCCCGTTTCAGACAAGAAAACACTAAAGCTTTCCACTTCTTTTTGAGAACCTAAAAAAGTTCTTGAAGACTGAACTAGATCCTGAATTTGTTTACTCGTAGTTTTTAGACCGATTTCTAATCGTAGTTCTGCTTTCCGCTGCGAACGGAGGCTGATATTATCGATGATAGTATCCACCATTTGTTTATTAGGAACAGTGATGAGTGTTTTTTCTAAAGTTCTGATACGCGTACTCCTCAATCCAATCTTTTCAATATTTCCTGAAAAATTATTCCCTTTCACTAAGTCACCTGTAGCAAAGGGCTTATCAAAAAAAATAATAAAAGATGCAATCAAATTCTCCATGCTTTCGCGGGTTGCCAATGCAATTGCAGCACCAACAATGCTCAAGCCAGTTAATAAGTTGCTCACATCCTTATTAAAGGAAAAGCGAAAAATCAGCAACACTCCTATAATCACCAAGATCACTTTAAAAAAATCTTTGAAAAAAACGATTAGTTGGTTATCGGTTTGATCGGGTGTGAGATTTGCTTTTTCTTCGAGCATTAAAGCAATAAAATCAATGACTCTGATACAAAGCCAAATGAATATTACAATTAGGGTACCATTACCAATTGAATCAAGTAATTGTTTAAATGTAACATGATAGATACGAAAATCAAGGGCTTTAGGGAAGTTTAGTTCATCGATTGCAATCAAGGAAACTAGGAGAACCAAAAAAACATCAAGAGGTTGAACTACCAGTTCAAGGAACGATTTTCTTCGAAAATTATTAGTATGCTCTCCCACCATTTTATATAGCAGGTTTGCAAAATATTTAGATATCAATCGCTTACAAACAATCGCTAAAAAGATCGAAACAAAAACCAACAGATAGGTACCAATGGTATTGTTTAAAAATTCAAGTTGTACTATTTTTCCCATTGCTCAATTTAAAAATTTTGTACTTATTACTCCCAGTTTAATAACTGCAGATCTTTCCCATCAAAACAGGCATAAGTAAAATTACGTATCCAGTCTCCCAAATTTACATACCTACTTTGATCGCTTAGTGGAAAATCGATTGGAAAGTGTCTGTGACCAAAAATAAAATAGTTAATTGTACTATTTTGTTTTAAATATTCTTTTGAAAAAATGATCAGCCATTCGTTTTCTTCCCCTAAAAAATGTGCATCAGAATCTCCAGTTTTTTCTCTGCTTTTTCTACTCAAATAATTAGCTAGACCAATACCAAAATTGGGATGCAATATCCCAAAGAGACATTGACAAAAAGGGTTTCGAAATATTTTCTTGATAAACTTAAAGCCTTGATCTCCCGGTCCCAGACCATCACCATGACCAATATAGAATTGCTTTTTATTCCATTCTAAAATTCTTGGTTCAAAATAAATAGGAATATTAAATTCCCGCATAAAATAATCCTTCATCCACATATCGTGGTTACCTACAAAAACGTGTAACCTAATACCGCTATCTGATAGTTCAGCGAGTTTCCCAAATAAACGCGAGTAACCCTTTGGTATAACAGTTTTATATTCAAACCAAAAATCAAAAATATCTCCCACTATAAATACTTCTGCCGCATCTTTTTTAATCGAATCCAAAAATGCAACAATTTTTTTTTCGCGGATCAAACTATGTAAGTGATCTGGAGCTCCAAGATGAAAATCAGAAAGGAAGTATATTTTTTTACCTGTTGCGAACTCCATACTATCCTAGTTTTTGCTTTTGATGCAGATATTCCAAAACGTCACCAGATGCAATAATGGGCTGATCGGTGATCGGGCAATTGAACCAATATATCCAAGCAATGGTGGTATCATTTGGGGTAACTACTTCAGTAAGATCGCGTCGATAGCGCTTCCCCCCATCTTCGGGTTCTGAATGAATACCTTCGTATGCATCTAGCTGTTCTATAGCCCAATACCATTCTTCTTTGTTTTTAATATGGTATAATTCACCTATTAGATAGGTTTCATCATTTGCGGGTATTGCGGCAGGAAACTCCCCCATATCGTATAATCGACCCTTTACTTTTGCTTCAGAGTCAAATAAAAAGTACTTGCTAATATATTCAAAAGCCGGTGCTTGGAAACCGCTTCTAAGCGATCCATATACAAATATTCGGGAAACAGTCTGTTGCATATTGTTACAAAGATACAAGCTATCTTTTATTGCCTGTCAAGCAAGAAACAAAAAACTTCTTTGGGTCCGTGAACCCCAACTACTAGTGTTTTTTCAATATCGGCAGTCCTACTTGGCCCCGATGCCAAAGTAATTAATGAAGGAAGATGAAGGCGGTATTTATCTAATAAACTATTAAAGCTATCTGCGATATCATACACCAGTTGATCCGTATATGCAATACAAA
Organism: Bacteroidota bacterium; assembly: GCA_043738705.1. Lineage (GTDB taxonomy): Bacteria > Bacteroidota > Bacteroidia > Chitinophagales > Chitinophagaceae > Sediminibacterium. Next base: position 181 of record JAYUFN010000101.1, on the reverse strand, counting down.
TATGTACAGGTGCATAAACACTTACAGTTCTTCCGCTAGCTTGTCCACTACTCAAAAGCATACTACCTGTGCGTGCTACTAATTGTTCGCAGTAAGTTATACTGGCTTCGCAAGTAGCAAGATCTGTGCTATTGATATTTTGAAAATCTTTTTCGATTAAACTATTTTTTAACTCTTTTTC
>JAYUFN010000100.1:0-2286 GCA_043738705.1 Bacteroidota bacterium | reverse complement strand
CCTTTTACAGCAAAATAGTTGTAGGAAGTTTTGGGAAGCGGAGCAACCTAGACATTGGTTTGTCGCGCCCATTTGCAAAGGCTCGTCCAAATGCTCTGAATAATTTTATAGGGGTAAAATATCATATCCAATATCCTCATCCAAAAGAGCAAATAGCTTTGCATAATTTTAGCGATGGTTATTGTGGTATCTCGCAAATCGAAAATGGTAATTGTTGTTTATGTTATTTAACTACTGCTAAAAATTTACAAAAGTGTGGGAATAGTATTCCAGAAATGGAAGAAAAAATTTTATGGAAAAACCCAGCATTGAAACAAATTTTCAATACGGCAAAATTTTTATACGAGAAGCCACTTACAATTTCGCAAATTAGTTTTCAACCGAAATCACAAATAGAAAACCATATCCTTTGTGTGGGCGATGCGGCGGGAATGATTACACCTCTTTGTGGTAATGGGATGAGTATGGCAATGCATGGAAGTAAAATCGCATTCCAGAACATAGATCATTATTTTAAGAATGGGCAGAATCGCGAATCATTGGAAAAAGAATATACGCATCAATGGAAACAGCAATTCTCTAGTAGGGTGGTTCTAGGAAGAACTATCCAACATTTTTTTGGTAATACCCAAATCACTTCAAGCTTTCTGCAATTCATGCAGCTCTTTCCATCATTATCTAAAACAATCATTCAAGCAACTCATGGAAAGCCATTCTAATTGAGTTAGATTCAGAATTATTATCGAATTTTACCCACATGCAGGTCGATTATATTATTATAGGGCAAGGCGTATCTGGTACATTTCTTAGTTGGAACTTGATGAAGGCTGGGAAAAAAGTATTGGTTATTGATGAGGATCAGCCTTTCTCATCTACTAAAGTTGCAAGTGGAGTGATCAACCCGGTAACTGGAAGAAGAATCGTAAAAACTTGGGAGATCGAAAAACTACTCCCATTTGCAAAAGAAGCTTATACTCAATTAGGAAATGAATTGGGTGTTACGTTAGTACAACAGTGTAATATTTTAGACTTCCATTCAACACCGCAAATGGAACTAGCATTCAGAGAAAGGCTATTGGAAGAAAATGAATACTTACGAATTCCTGTGGATCAAAACCAGTGGAAATATTATTTTAATTATCCTTTTAGTATCGGTGAGATAGATCCCTGCTTGCTTTTTGATTTACATAGTATGTTAAAAGCATGGAGAAGAAAATTAAAAACTGAGAATTCGCTTTTGGCAGCACGTTTTGAATGGGTTAATTGTAGCATTGAAAAAGACAAAGTGATCTATGAAGATATACATGCATCAAAAATTATTTTTTGCGAAGGATCAGAAGGAATCGATAATCGATTTTTCAATATGCTTCCTTACGCAAGAAATAAAGGAGAAGCAATCATCGCATCTATTCCCGGGCTCCCAAGAAATAATATTTACAAACAAGGAATTAATCTAGTTCCATGGCAAAACAATTTATGGTGGATTGGTTCAACATACGAATTGAATTTTACCAACCTTCTTCCCACCGAAAATTTTAGAAGAAAAGTACAAACTCAATTATACCATTGGCTAAAGACTCCTTTTGAAATTATAGACCATATTGCTTCAGAGCGCCCCGCCAATATGGAAAGAAGACCCTTTGTAGGTTTGCATCCATTACATCCATCGGTTGGTTTATTCAATGGAATGGGAACAAAGGGCTGCTCACTCGCTCCGTATTTTTCGAAACAGCTTACAGATTATTTATTGTACCAGACTCCACTAGAACCATTAGTTGATATCAATAGGTTCAAGAAGATTTTAAGCCGCTGATTGGTAACAAAAAATTAATTTTACTTTCAACCGAATATTTTAAGCAAATAGCATGGGTAAAACTGCTTCCAAATCAACCTATAATGAGCCTCAAAAAGAACAGCAGGTTTTTAAAATAGAAGCTGCAAGTCATCCCAATGAAGACGTTTATAATATTCCTATACGATATCGGAAGATGGAAAATCTTCACATTGTTTTCTGGCTTTTCAAAGACGTGGCCTGGTGCATGGTATGGAAGCCCCTTGGCATCATCATGATCATTCCTACACTACTTGTATCGATTATAATCGCTTGGAGAACAAGACAATATGTTTCAGAACTGTGTCATAATCTAGCTATCAGTATTTGGATCAGTGCCAACTCCTATTGGATGATTAGTGAATTTGTTGGATTTGATACACACCCGATTTTCGGAGGCTTCACAATGAAGCATTTAGCAATCATCCCTTTTAGTTTGGGACTTTTTATTCTAG
>JAYUFN010000099.1:0-2286 GCA_043738705.1 Bacteroidota bacterium | reverse complement strand
TTGGAATATTTAGGCGATCATTTAAATTGAATAAATAAGCCACTACGCCTTCTCCACTTTCATTTGCTACACCTAATGCCTTTGCCATACGAACGAATTTCTCTTCAAAACCTACTATATTAAATTGCATACCATAAGGGAGGTTTACTGCATTTGCTAAGCCATGATGGGTATCCAGTAAACTAGATAGCGGATGAGCCATACTATGAACTACACCCAAGCCTTTCTGAAAAGCAATTGCTCCCATCATCGAACCAAGTAACATATTGGAACGAGCGTCAAGATCGGGATTCTGTACTGCGTTTTCAATTGAACTGGCAATTAAACGCATGCCTTCTAAAGCGATCGCGTCACATAAAGGATGAAAATTCTTTGCAAGAAATGCTTCCATATTATGTGTGAGCGCATCCATGCCGGTTGCCGCCGTAATAAATGCCGGAAGATTCATTGTGAGCAGTGGGTCTGCAAATACAATTTTTGCTAAAAGCTTGGGGGAAAAGAGAATTTTTTTTTGATGGGTCTCATCATCAGCAATAATTGCAGAGCGACCTACTTCGCTTCCAGTTCCAGATGTAGTAGGAATTGTAATAAAATGCGGAACCTCGTTTGTAACATAAATATCGCCTCCAATCAGATCATCATATTTGAATAAATCTTCTCTATGATTGATGCGTAACAGAATTGCGCGTGACACATCAATTGCTGCCCCCCCGCCAATTCCAATGATACAATCGCATCCTGCTGCGTCATATAATTCTGTTCCTTTATACACATCACTTTTAACCGGATTCTTATGGATATCATGAAATACAGTTGCGTAAAAACCCTTTGATGAAAGGTCTGCAAGAATCGTTTTAAAAAAATCGAGAGAAGCAATTGTTGGATCGGTTGAAAGAAATGGTTTCTTTAAATGATTCTTTAAAAGATAATCAGGCAATTCGGTTACTACGCCTGCACCAAAACGGATCGTAGTTGGGAAATTAAATTGAGCGACAGACATTTTTAGATGCTTTATTTTTTAATAGAATAAGATTGTTAAATGATTTCGAAGTAACGTTTTGTTTCCCAATCAGTAACTGATTTTGCAAACTGTTTCACTTCCCAATCTCTAGTTTCTGTGAAGTGCTTTACAAATGGTTCACCAAAAAGTGCTTTAGCAACACTCGAATTTTTCATTACTTGATTGGCTTGGTCTAAATTCTTAGGGAAGCGTCCATTGCTTTCATCCTTATAACCATTTCCAGTGGTTGTAACTTGCAAGGGTAATTTATTTTGGATACCATATAAACCTGCAGCCAAACAGGCCGATATGGCAAGATAAGGATTGGTATCGCTTCCAACTACCCTCGTTTCAAGTCTGCATGATTTGCTGCCGCTGGTGAGGGCGCGCAGTGCAACAGTTCTATTATCAACTGCCCAAGTAACGGTAGTTGGGGCCCATGCACCTTCTACCAAACGTTTATAAGAATTGATAGTTGGGGCAACCATTGGTAGGATTTGGGGTAAGCAATAAAGCTGCCCTGCCAGATAGTGTTGCATGGTGATGCTCATATTATTTGGTTGAGTAGCATCATAAAATTGATTGCTGTTATTTTGCCAAAGTGATTGGTGAACGTGTCCGCTGCAGCCTGGTAAATGTTCACTGATTTTGGCCATAAAACTTGCCATGATACCGTGTTTATAAGCAATTTCTTTTACGGATGTTTTAAACAGTGTAGCATTATCTGCAGCTAAAAGGGTATCGCTGTATGTGATGGCAGCTTCGTATACTCCAGGGCCAGTTTCAGTATGTAATCCTTCTAGCGGAATATGAAATTGTTTTAACTGATCAAATAGCGCTGCAAAAAAATCATTCCTTTCGCTACTCCTTAAAATCGAATAACCAAACATGCCAGGGGTTAGTGGCGTTAAATTTCTTCCACCTTTTTCAGCGAAGCTATGGGAAGTTTCAACAAAATTGAACCATTCGAATTCTTGCGAAAATTTAGCTTCATATCCCATATTTGCTGCCTCAAGAATTATTTTTTGTAATAGTTGACGAGGGCATATTTCCAAAGGATTGCCATCTGCATCAATGAATTCTCCCAGAAAAAAAGGCGTTCCATTTTCCCAAGGTATTTTGCGAAAGGTATTAAGACTGATCTTTACTTTTGCATCGGGGTAGCCACTATGCCATCCTGTATAGGTTCCATTATCATATGCTTGATCAGCCATATCCCATCCGAATATCACATCACAAAATCCCAGTTCGCTTTGCGCAACCGACAGAAATTTTTCAGTGGAAAT
>JAYUFN010000098.1:0-2287 GCA_043738705.1 Bacteroidota bacterium | reverse complement strand
TAATATGAATATGGTTGTTTCTATGAGTTGTATTCAAATGAAAATGCTTCCAGAAGAAGCGATTAATGCAGCTACACTCAACGCGGCGTATGCAATGGGTCTAGAAAACCAGTTAGGATCCATCACACGAGGCAAATTGGCTAATCTGATATTTACAAAACCAATTCCATCAATCGCCTATTTGCCCTATGCTTTCGGTTCTAACTTGATTAAAAGGGTGATGGTTAATGGTGTTTTTAGGTAATTGATTATTTTTCTCTGTGGCCTTAATTGAGTAACTTAATACTATGAAGCATTTTAGGTATTACAATAAGCAAGAAGTTTTATCTCAGACCAAAATACGCAGATTTGAGACAAAATTAGGTGAGCGTATACAAGTGATTGCCAATGTTGAAAATCTAGAACAATCGTTGAGGCAATCTAATGCAGGCTTTGTTTTGATTGGTATCCCAGAAGATATTGGAGTAAAAGCAAATCTTGGAATTGGCGGTGCAGACTCGGCATGGGTACCTTTTTTACAGTCATTCCTGAATATTCAGAGTAATGATTTTTTGGAAGGAGGGGAGATACTGTTGCTCGGTCATTTTGATTTTTCTGATATGGAACATATCATCGAGCATAATGCTTCTAATATGGATGAACGTAGTGAAGCTTTTAGACATGCCGTAAATACTATTGATGCAGAAGTGGAACAAATGATTCATTTAATCACTCAAAATAAAAAGATCCCCATTGTCATAGGGGGAGGTCATAACAATTCTTATCCTTGTCTTAAGGGTGCTGCTAAAGGATTTTATAAAGCGGGTATTATTCCGATAGCTCAATTAAATGCAATTAATTTAGATGCTCATGCTGATTTAAGACCCATTGAAGGTAGGCATAGTGGCAATGGTTTTACTTATGCAGAAGAGGATGGATACCTAGAAAAATATTGTGTTATAGGCATACAAGAAAATTATATTCCACAGAATTTATGGATGGACTTAGTGAATAATCCTTTTTTTGATTGTATTACTTATGAGGACATTTTCTTGCACGAAAAAAGAACCTTCCTCCAAGCCATTGGGCATGCAACCTCTTTTACTGATGATACCCGCTGTGGTATTGAGTTAGATCTAGATATTGTGGAGCATGTTTTAAGTAGTGCAACAAGCCCAGTTGGGATCAGTCCTAATCAGGCAAGACAGTATATACAATTTGCAACAGCACAATCTAAAGTAGCCTATTTGCACATTTGTGAAGGCGCAACTTTTTTGTCGGATGGAAGAACTAATTCGAATACTGGAAAACTCATAAGTTTTCTAGTAAGCGATTTTGTAAAAGCGGTATTAATGGACTAGTGCCGTTTTTATTGATAAGCCTAGCCATTCTTTTTTGGCATCGTTGCTTTTGGCTTTTCGATAGGTTTATTAGCTGGGGTAGCTGGTGAGGGTATTGTTAGTTTATTGACGGGTTTATTAGCCGGTTGTTTTTCTTTGAGATCGTTCGGATTAATCTGTGATTTTTTTGTTGCATCAAGATCGATATCCGATTCTGGTTTGATATCTTCTGGTTTAATATCTTTTGGAACCTCATAATCGCTCTGAGTGCCATTACCCATATCTTCTCCTTCGGCGCCTACTGGTGCAGTAGTTCCATTGATATAATCCAGTATAATATCGTTACTCATTACTTCAGGCTTCACAAATGTTTGGCTTGGGTCTAATCCGCAGTTTGGGTCAGCAGCAGCTTTAGCGTAGAAATAAGCCCAAATAGGCATTGCGGCTCTTGCTCCCTGACCATTTAAATTTTCTCCATTAAACCTAATAAAACGATCATCAGCTCCAACCCATGCACCCGCCATCAATTGTGGGGTATACCCCATAAACCAAGCATCACTATTGTCATTTGTAGTTCCTGTTTTTCCAGCTAATTCCAAACCTGAGGGTAAATCATAGGCCCATATACCCCTTGCCGTACCAAACTGAACAACACCTTGCATCATTTTTACAATGCTGTATGCCGTTACTTCACTAATTACTTCTTTTCTCTGGGGACTAAAACTTTCCAATACATTACCGTTTCTATCTTCAATTCTGGTAATATACATTGGTTTTGCATTAAATCCTCTACCAGGGAACATGCTATATGCCTGCATCATTTCGAATAATGAAATTTCGCAAGAACCAAGTGCAATCGAAGGGTAAGGCTCAATTTTAGTTTGCAGATTGCATTTTTTTAAATAGTCTACAAAACGTTTTGCACCATTATATCATGAAGCAATTAGATGCTACCGGAAATAATGGTG
>JAYUFN010000097.1:0-6397 GCA_043738705.1 Bacteroidota bacterium | reverse complement strand
CACCCAAATCTGTCCACCATCCTGCCACACCATTCGCAATTTGCTTTTTATAGTGATAGTTCCATAACCAATCACCTGCATCTTTTCTAAAAATATCTAGCAAGCCTCCTTTACCAAAATAAAAATCCTGCAGCTGGTAAGCCTTACCTACACTATCTTTCGCGAGATATTGTTCTGCAAAAGGATAAGACTTTGTGCCTTTCAAGAAAAATGGTTCTGTAATTAAGATGGAATTGATATTGTTTTTTTTCAAATCAGCGATCATCTGTTTTGGATTCGGCCACTTGCTTTTGTTTACCCAATCAATATTTCCCAACGTATTTTTAATACTATCTCCAAACCAGAATAGATCAAAGATGACAGCATCAAAAGGAATTTTTTCTGCACGCATTTTGTCTGCAATTACTTTGGTTTGTTTTTCGCTGGTGTACCCAAAGCGACTCATAAAATTGCCCATCGCCCATTTGGGAGGTAGCGGTTGAAAACCAGTTAGTTTTTGATAAGAAGTTAAAATATCTTGATAGGTTTCTCCAAAAATGACATACACATTTATTTCGCCACTCAAAAAACCAACTTCAAGTACAGAAGAATTTGACTTGCCAATATCTGCATAGCCTTTAGAACCATTGTCGAAAAATAATCCATACCCTTTTGAAGAAGTAAAAAAAGGAACAGAGAAATTTAAATTATCAGCACCTTCACTATAACCATACCAAGGATTATTGTACAAACTAAAACGATAGCCTCTTCTATTCAAAGGCAATGCCCTTTCTCCCCCACCAAATATTTGTTCTCCTTCTTCTAAATTAATTCGAAACCCTCGAAACCCATTAGTATCTGGCAAAACGGAAATGGAAATATGCTTATCAGATCCTTGTGCATAAAGCAAAGTAGCACGTCCCTTTATTATATTAGTTCCTTTTGTATCAATTCTACTGGGTTTCTCTACAACTGCATTGGTAATTTTATCATTTTTTTGATAACCTGATGGTTCGTAAATAAATTTCCTGATATCACGATTATAGTATTCCTGGCGAAAGATTCCTTTTTGCGTTTCCGTATTTTTTGATAGAACTTTGAGCTCGTTCTGAGCGGAAAGAATATTTGATAAAAGTAGTCCGCAAAACAGAAAACTAAAAAAGGATTTCATACTTTTTATTTGAGATCAATAATGAGTTCAAATTTAGCACAAGAAAACCATGAACCAACAAAGCTTTACAATAACAGGCAATCTGGTAGATATTCGTAATAAATCGATTTATGAAGCAAAGATTGAAGTAGTATCCGGAATCATACAATCCATTATTCCAACGGGAAATAAAGAAATTGCAACTAATAATTTTATACTCCCGGGATTTATTGATAGTCATGTGCATATCGAAAGCAGCATGCTGATTCCTAGCGAGTTTGCCCGACTTGCAACTGTTCATGGAACCATTGCTACAGTTAGCGACCCGCATGAAATAGCAAATGTATGTGGTATGGAAGGCGTTGAGTTTATGATCAACAATGGCAAGAAAGTTCCATTCAAATTTAATTTCGGAGCGCCCAGTTGTGTGCCTGCAACCATTTTCGAAACGGCTGGCGCTGCTCTAAATAGTGAGGACGTAAAAAAATTATTAGAGAAAGATGAGATTAAGTATTTGAGTGAGATGATGAACTTTCCTGGGGTGCTGAATAAAGATCCTGAAGTAATGAAAAAATTAAGAGCAGCACATGCACTAGGCAAACCAATTGATGGTCATGCTCCCGGATTAAGAGGCGATACTGCCAAAGCATATATCGAGGCTGGAATTTCTACCGACCACGAATGTTTTACTGCAGATGAAGCACTTGATAAATTAACCAATGGCATGAAGATCATTATCCGAGAAGGTAGTGCGGCAAAAAATTTCGAAGCACTGATTGATTTATTGGAAGATTATCCAACAATGATGATTTTTTGTAGCGACGATAAACATCCCGATAGTTTACTAAACGGACATATAAACCAACTTTGCGCGCGTGCCGTTGCAAAAGGAATAGATATTTTTACGGTACTGCGTGCCGCATGTGTAAATCCTGTTTTGCACTATAAACTAGATGTGGGCTTATTACGAGAAGCTGATGCTGCAGACTTTATTGTAACCGATTCACTCACTGAATTCAAGATCTTAAAAACTTATATCCAAGGTCAACTCGTTGCAGCTAATGGAAAATCTTTGATTAATTCAGTAGATGAGGAACCCATCAATCACTTTGTTTGCAACGAACTTAGTGCAGCTGATTTAAAAATTCCTATCAGTACTTATCCAAACCAAAATGGATTAATTCCTGTAATTGAGGCTTTAGACGGACAACTCATCACGCATAAATTATGGCTCACGCCTTCCATCGCTGATGGAAATTATATTAGCGATTCTGAGAAAGATCAACTCAAAATGGTTGTAGTAAATCGTTATCACCCTGCACCCATCGCAAAGTGTTTTATTAAAAATTTTGGTTTTAAAAAAGGCGCTATTGCTTCTTCAGTAGCACACGATAGTCATAATATCGTTGCAGTTGGAACAGACGATGCCAGTCTTGCCCAAGCAATTAATTTAGTTATTCGAGAAAGAGGCGGCGTAAGTTGTACAGATGGTAGCAATGAATTGGTTTTAGCATTACCCGTAGCTGGCTTAATGAGCACAAAAGATGGCTACGAAGTAGCCGCAGCTTATTCGAGTATCGATGCCATGGCAAAGAGTCTAGGAAGCAATCTGCAAGCACCTTTCATGACATTAAGCTTTATGGCTTTATTAGTAATACCGCATTTAAAGTTGAGTGATAAAGGATTATTTGATGGAGATAATTTTTCGTTCATTCCCCTAAACGCCTAAGCTTCCTGACCAATCCATACCGCACCACCAATGCTGCTTCTACATGCACCAGTAACAGTTTGCAAAACGGTACTCTCTTCGCGCCAGCGAAGTACCGCTAATAAAGCCATGATCAGCGCCTCTTTATAATCAACCAATTCTTTATCAGGAACTATTACTTCAACGCCATATCCACTCACTGCAGCAGTAATTCTTTTGATCATAAAAATATTGTGTGCCCCTCCACCTGTAACCAGTAATTTGGAAGTATCTAGAGGCTTTTCTGCGTGCAACAAATTCACTGCATAACCAATTTGCATTGCGATATGTTCCACATAAGTTCTGAGTGCATCATTAATTGAAATACCAACAGCTTTTATCATTGGGTAAACAATATCTGTTCCAAAATGATTAGCAAGAGATTTTGGGAAATTCAATTTATAATAATCAAGTTGATTCAATTGTGTTAATAAACCTGTATGCACCAATCCTGTTGCAGCAATTGCTCCACCTGCATCGTAGCCTTTCCCAACTTCATTACAAAGCATATTCATCACCCTGTTTGCAACACATACATCAAATGCAATCGAAGCATCTTCCCGATTAGCAGAAATATTTGCAATTCCACCAAGGTTCAATAAATAGGCAAATTCTGACATTAATAATTTCTCACCCATTGGTACTATTGGCGCTCCTTGTCCGCCAAGTGCAATATCCATCATTCGCAAATCGCTTACCGTATTAATTCCCGTTGTTGCAGCAATGGTTGCACCATCGCCCAGTTGTGCCGTCATCCCTAATGCTGGTGTATGAAAACTAGTATGCCCATGTGTACCAATTAACTGCACTTGATGGTCCAATGCATTTTCTGAAATAAAGCGATTAATTTCTGTTCCAATAAATTTTCCAAATTCTGCATGTAAGCATAAATAATTGTATGCAGATAAATGAATGGCATTCCTTAATCTTTCCATTAATACTGAATCATATTCATAACAGGCAGATGCCTTAATAGTATAAGTCCATTTTCCCGAAGTTTCAATAAATTCTACAAAAACAAGGTCAAGTCCGTCAAGACTACTCCCACTCATTACTCCAATTGCCCTATAAAACATAAATTTTCTATTACAGTGGTTTGATTTTAGTTTTGACATCTCGAAATTAACTGCAATTATCTAAATGTCATGATAGTAAATCTAAGTGAACAACATAGCCTCGTTAGTAACTGGGTATCGGAATTAAGGGATATCAATGTACAGAACGACCGTATGCGTTTTCGCCGCAATCTGGAGCGTATTGGTGAAATCGCAGCTTATGAGATCAGTAAGGAAATGCCCTATAAAACGGTTGAAATACCTACTCCATTGGGTATTCACGAGAGCAAGGTTTTAGAGGAGCAGCCAGTTTTAGCAACTATTCTAAGAGCAGGATTACCCCTACATCAAGGTATGATGAACTATTTCGATAAAGCAGATCATGCTTTTATTTCAGCCTATCGCAAACACCATCGCGACGGCAGTTTTGAGATTAGTTTGCAGTACATGAGTAGCCCTTCCTTAGAAGATCGTATTCTAATTATTAGCGATCCGATGTTGGCAACAGGAGCTTCTTTAGTTAAGACCATCCAATACATGAAGGCCGAAGGCAACCCTAAAGTCATTCATGTGGTATCTGCAATTGCATGCACGGTGGGTATTGAATTTATTCATCGCGCTGCAGGAAATAATATCAAGATCTGGTGTGGAGATATTGATGATGAACTTACAGCAAAGGGATATATTGTTCCAGGTTTGGGTGATGCAGGAGATTTGGCATTTGGTACTAAGATGCAATCCTAATCTTTGCCCAAACACCCTATCTTAAATAGTTAATACGGCGATAATTTTATTACTTGTGAGCGTTAACCAACTGCTTTCTCTATAAATTCGAAGAATTGATGGGTAAATACAAAATAATTATTCTAATATACTTTGTTTTTTTGCTGGGGAAAGCTTCAGCTCAGGACCCTCATTTTTCACAATTTTTCTCCTCGCCACTTACTTTGAATCCTGCTTTCACGGGTAAATTTTCGGGAACATATCGCATTGCTGGAAACTATCGCAATCAGTGGCCTACAATTAATAATGCCTTCACCACGGCAACAGGCTCAATCGATTTTCACATCCTTCAAAATAATATTCCTTCAAACGATACTTGGGGTGTGGGTTTTGCAGGATATAATGACAATAGTGCTAACGGTGCTGTAAAATTTAATTATGCCTCGATATCGTCAGCCTATCACAAAGGACTTGATGAAGATGGTAATCATCAGATTGGAGTAGGTTTTCAGGTTACTTATGCAAATATGCTGATCAATACTTCACAACTAAAATTCGAGGATCAGTTAACGAATTCCGGCTTTACAGGTGTTACTTCGGAAGTATTTAATAACGCTACCCTACAATCGAAATACGTAGATGTAAATGCGGGTTTTTTATACAACGGAAGTAGTAACGATCGCAATAATTTTTACTTCGGTATTAGCTTATATCATATCAATCGACCCAAACAACAATTTACCGGGGCTGTTTACAATTTGAATCCGAGAGCTACTTTAAATGCAGGAGGGTATTTTCCTTTAGGCCCTAATACTACTTTACACTTGAGTGGCGTTCAGATGTTTCAGGGCGGTGCGTCTGAAACCATGTTGGGTGGAGCGTTTCAGCTTAGTGCCGATCCAGATGCCCCTAAACCCACTAGTTTTTTTGCTGGTGCATGGGTTCGTTTAAATGACGCACTGATTCCCTATCTCGGTTTGGAATACGAAGATTTTAGATTGGGAATGAGTTACGATTATAATACTTCAGCCTTGCAAACCGCCTCCCTTAATCGTGGGGGCATTGAAATTTCTCTGATCTATGTACGCAGACCAAGCACTGATAAGCCTTTGAACTGCCCGAAGTTTTAAGTGATGATTTTTCGTATAAATTTATTTTTTCGATACTTTAAAAATCTTTGCCAATTATTATTGTCACTATTGGTAATCACTTCATTATGCGCTTTATCGCTATAAATAAATAACCGATTAGATGATCGCAATAAAGTTGGATTTACTTCCCTTTCATTCACAGAAATATAATGCACATTCAATGAATCTTTCAAATAATTCATAATCAAATGAGTATTTTCGAAAGTGCCTCCATCTTTTGTATAGATATGTATAAAGCGATGCACATCAGTTTCTGCAATCCACTTTAGGTATACCTCGTTACTCCCATACATTGCATCAAATAAAATCACTTCGTCAACCTTATTATACTGTATAATTTTACTAATGATTCGGTAAGCTCCACTATGTCCTGAAAGACTAATTGAACAATCGTTGATTTCTACTTTTTTCTTTTGGGGCAGGATATTAAATAATACCAATTGCCTCAACATGTCTTTTATAAAAAGCAAAAATATTTCTGGCCTTTCAAATTTTCCGCCATAACTATCTGGAGCATTTTTAGGACCCTCCGGAAAAATAAAAATCGCGTTCCGTCCAGAATGTTCAAATTGTTCTATTAATCTAAAAAATG
>JAYUFN010000096.1:0-2296 GCA_043738705.1 Bacteroidota bacterium | reverse complement strand
AGTATGAAAGCTGCGATTGAAAATTTTGCAAAGATGCAAGTGCATCCAAAAGTTTTGATGATTGGCGGCATGATGGAATTGGGAAATGATAGTGTGCAAGAACATGAACAGATCGTGCAACTAATTCAACAATTTAAATGGGATGAAGTAGTATTGGTTGGAGGCGATTTTGGAAAGCTTAGGCATCCTTTTTTATTCCTCGCTGATTCAGATGCAGCAAGGCTTTGGTATGATACACAAAAATTTGAGAATACTTATTTGTTGGTGAAGGGATCGAGGAGCATGCAGATGGAAAAGATTATTTCGTAGAAAAATATGATTTATAAAATATTGAAAGCATTATGGAAAATATAACAACATTATTTCCCCAGTTCGAGCCCAAGTTAATGGAGGAAATTATTGCCAATGGGGTGATCAAAACAATTCCTGCCGGTGAGATCATGATGCGCACGGGACAGTTCATTAAAAACACGATGCTGATACTGGAAGGCTCTGTAAAAATTTTTAGAGAGCACGAAGATGGTGGAGAATTTTTAATGTATTATTTACAGCCTGGTGAAGCCTGTGCTATCTCAATTATTTGTGCATCAAAATCGGAAGCTAGTCAGGTGATGGCGAAAACGATGGAAGAAACAACAGTGCTGATGATACCGCTAAACCTGATCGACAAATGGATGTTGGATTACAAATCATGGTATCATTTTGTGTTGAGTACGTATCGCAATCGTTTTGATGAATTATTGAATTTAATTGATCAGGTTGCGTTCAGAAATATGGATGAGCGTTTAGATTTTTATTTAAAGCGTCACGCTAAAATTCATGGAAGTAATATTGTTGCTTTATCGCATCAACAGATTGCGGAAGAATTAAATTCGTCGAGAGAAGTGATTTCGCGCTTACTAAAAAAAATGGAGCAGCGGCATATGGTGATACTGCAAAGGAATGCGATTGAATTAATTTAAAAATCAAAATATTCCTTTGGAAACATTAACCCTAGGCTTCAGCCTAGGGATTACAAGCTCTCTGTGGATTCTGGGCTTTAGCCCCTCACTCCTCCGCTTAAGTCATTTTCACCAGAATCAAGAAAGCATGAGGGCTAAAGCCCAGGTTCTTTCCTTCATTTTCAGATCCCCAGCTTAAAAGCTGGAGTTAATGTCTCCGTAACAAGTCACTCTTCACTCTTCACTCCTTTGTAACAATAGTCACTATTTATTGAAGATGAATGTTCCACATTTGTATAAATTAATTCCCATGAGCTTTTTGAGTAATTTATTTAGCAGCGGTCCTGCTATCGATTTTAAAGAGATGTTGCACAATGGTGCATTGATCATTGACGTTCGTTCGGCTGAAGAATTCAGGTCTGGGCATATCCCTCAATCGCAAAATATTCCTTTGCCAATATTGGGGCAAAAGGTTAATAGCATTAAGAAATTAAATAAGCCTGTGATTGCTGTTTGTGAGAGTGGAGGTAGAAGTGGTATGGCTGCTAGTATGTTGAAGCAACAAGGTATTGAAGTAGTGAATGGTGGCGGATGGCATTCGTTACAAACTAAGTTGCGGTAACTGAACTTATTCTACCTTGCAGACTGAAAATTAAAAAAATGCCTTCTTCTAAACAATCCACTCCTTTTTATGTATTAAGTGTGCTAGCCAATAAGTGTCCGAGGTGCAGAGAAGGAAAGCTTTTCAAATATCAGCGCCCTTACAATTTTAATACCAATATGCAGATGAATGAGCACTGTACTTCTTGCGGTCAGCCTACCGAACTAGAAGTTGGTTTTTATTATGGTACTGGCTATGTGAGTTATGGTTTATCCATTGCATTTTCGGTTGCTACTTTTGTGGCTTGGAAAGTATTGATTGGATTAAGCATGTCGGTAGATGATAATCGCATCCTGTATTGGTTAGGAGTAAACATTATTCTATTACTCGCAACACAACCATTGCAAATGCGTTTATCAAGGAGTTTGTGGTTGAGTTGGTTTGTGAAATACGATAAAGATTGGAAGGAGCATGCTGCAAAACAGCCCGAAAGAGTAGTTTCGGAATAGATGAGTAATTGATAGCTGAAACTTAGGAACACAAAAAAAGAGAAGGACAAGTCCCTCTCTTAAAATATATCATTCCCCCCGGAAGATATGATATTCGAAGCTTGAAGGTATAAAATAACCCGTCATGATACAAATCAGACGGGTTATTTATTTATGAACAGTAGTTTTATTAGAAGCTATACTTAACACCTATTTGTCCCTGCCAACGTGAGTTGATTGGATCCAATGTGTAGTAATGTCCGTCG
>JAYUFN010000095.1:0-6465 GCA_043738705.1 Bacteroidota bacterium | reverse complement strand
ACTATTAAGCGCTCTCTCCAGTCTTCATACAAAAAACCCTGATCAAACATAGTTTGTACATGCGCAATCAAATTACTATAAAACCCATTTGAGTTGAGTAGCACAATTTTTTTATTGTGAATATTTAATGTATTCCAAGTAAGCATTTCAAACATTTCATCCAAAGTTCCATTCCCACCCGGAAGTACAATTGCTGCATCGCATAATTCGTACATCATTTTTTTTCGAACATGCATGTCTTTCACAACACGAAGGTCTGTAATGCCTTTGTGCTCTGCTTCCCATTTCAATAATATTTCAGGAATCACACCAATTACATGACCCCCACTATTCATTACTTCATTTGCAACTGCACCCATCATCCCCTTATTACCACCTCCATATATCAAATTTATTTGTTTATCTGCCATTAACCGGCCAAGCTCAATTCCATGTTTTATATAGATGGGATCGATTCCGGGTTTTGATCCACAAAAAACAGCAAAACTTTTTTGATTCATAACCTATTTTTACAGCGGTAAATTAGCTGAATTATTTTTAGTAGTTTTCGATTTCTTTTAAAATAACAAACTCGTAATATGTCGCCTCTGTTACTTTTTTCTTTTGTGATCGTTTATTTTTTAATCTTATTAGGGGTTGCCTGGGTTACCGGAAGAAACAGTACGAACGAATCTTTTTTCATTGGAAACAAAAGTAGTAACTGGATGCTCGTGGCTTTTGGTATGGTGGGAACATCGTTGAGCGGGGTAACTTTTGTAAGTGTACCAGGTAATGTAGCAAAAGAGGGCTTTGCCTATTTTCAAGTAACTATTGGATATATTCTCGGATACATCATCATCGCCTATGTTTTGCTTCCGCTTTATTACCGCTTAAACCTTACTTCGATCTACAATTATTTGATGAATCGTTTGGGTTTTAAATCTTATAAAACCGGTGCTTCGTTTTTTATTTTATCGCGTATTCTAGGAGCAACCGCAAGGTTGTATTTGGTTGTAAATATTTTACAAGATGCTATTCTAAATAGTTTTGGCGTACCCTTCTGGGCAACAACACTGATCATTTTATCGATGATTCTTTTATATACTTTTGAAGGAGGTGTTAAAACAATTGTCTGGACCGATACACTCCAAACAAGCTGCATGTTAATAGGTTTAGTGATTTGTGTAGTGTATATTTTAAATAACCTGCATATTGGTTTTGCTGGAAGTATTGAGGCGATGTCGGCTAAAGGATATTCGAATATCTTTTTCTTCGACCCAAATAGCAAACTCTATTTTATAAAACAAATTCTTGCTGGCGCATTCATCGCCATCACCATGACGGGTATGGATCAGGAGATGATGCAAAAAAATATTTCGGTGAAGACCCTTAAGGATTCACAAAAAAATGTGATCTCAATGACGATCGTTTTATCATTTTCCATTTTATTGTTTCTTTATCTCGGCGGCTTATTATACTTATATGCAGGGAAGCAAGGAGTAACAGAAATAGGCGACAAACTATTTCCTGCAATCGCCCTAAAACATATGCCACCATTTGTTTCTGTTATTTTCATTATCGCACTCATCTCCGCATTATTTCCAAGTGCTGACGGGGCTATCACCGCATTGACTTCTACCTTCTGCATTGATATACTGGGTATTCAACGAAACACAAATCATACAGAACAAAAGAAGAAAAAGATCCGTCAAATCGTACACTTATCTTTTGCTGCTGTATTCTTAATATTTGTATTGATTTTTAAAGTAGTGAATAGTGCCAGCATGATTACCGTAATATTAAAAGTAGCCAGTTATACTTACGGACCCATACTTGGACTATTTTCTTTTGGAATACTTTTAAAAAGGCAGGTAAATGACAAGCTTGTTCCTTTTGTTTGTATTGGCGCGCCAATGATCTGTTTTGTAATCGACAATTTCCAGCAACAAATTTTTGGTAATTTTAAACTAGGTCTAGAATTATTGATCATCAACGGTTTAATTACTTTTTTAGGGCTTTTCCTCATTTCTAGTCCCAAAAGCGTCGCGGAATAGATTAATTTCGCCCGATGGAATTAATCCATCCTTTAGCAGAAGCTTACGCAGAACAGCATACTTCGCCAGATGATGCTTTATTACAGCAAATTCAGCGCGAAACCATGCAGCATCAGCATGCCCATATGATTAGTAGTTCCGTTCAGGGCAAGTTGCTTTCTTTTATCAGCACCATGATACAACCAGAAAATATTTTAGAGATTGGAACGTTTACAGGATATAGTGCCCTTTGTTTGGCAGTGGGCTTATCGGAAACAGGATCCTTACATACCATCGAGCTGAGAGCAGATGATGCAAAAACCGCCTTATCAAATTTTAGCAAATCAAAAAAAAATAAGCAAATACATTTGCATATTGGTGATGCTAAGGAAATAATCCCCAACCTAGAGGTTGAATGGGATCTTATTTTTATTGATGCAGATAAGACCAGCTATGTCGATTATTATGAGTTGGTAGTTCCGCGATTGAGTAAAAAAGGAATGATCATTGCTGATAACGTATTGTTTCACGGACAAGTTTTAGAAGATCCAATATCAGGTAAAAGTGCCAAAGCCATTGCTGCATTTAATGCGCATGTGCTATTAGACAACAGAACAGAAAAAGTGTTATTAACGGTACGTGACGGATTACTCCTGATCAAAAAAAAGAATGAATGAAGAGATTAGTATTTTTATTGGCATTGATGGTTTCATCCACATTGCATGCGCAAAGAGAAAGAGCTGAGAATTATATCAGTACTTATAAAGATATTGCAATAGAGGAAATGCAAAGAACCGGCGTTCCTGCTTCTATTACATTGGCCCAGGGAATTTTGGAATCACAATACGGCGAAAGTGATCTGGTAAAAACATCAAATAATCATTTTGGCATTAAGTGTAAAACCGAATGGACAGGTGCTAAAACCTATCACGATGATGATACCAAGAAAGAATGTTTCAGAGTGTATCCTACCGCAGAAGAATCGTATAAAGACCATTCCAATTTTTTAATGACGCGCGATTGGTATACATTTTTATTTAAGCTTGATCCTACTGATGATAGAGGATGGGCCTATGGTTTAAAGAAAGCAGGATACGCTACTGAAAAAGATTATCCCCAAAGGTTATTGAGTCTTATTAACGACTATCAATTACACCAATATAGCTTGATTGCATTAGGAAAAATGGCAAACACAAATGGCAACTCTATCGTTTCAAGAAGTGCCAAAAAACAAAGGGTAATCAATCAATCCGATATTGAATCAACTATTGAAACAAAGACTGAACCCTCCATTCAAAAGACCTTTATTTCAGCTACCGAACCAGAAGAAAAAAACGACTTAGATGCTTCCGAAAAAAAAGAAGCGGTGATTGTAATAGAAAATAAAAAAATTAGTAGCTACCCAAAAACAGTGTTTACAATTAATCATACAAAAGTTATCTATGCAGAAGCAGGCACATCATTATTACGTATTGCAAATCAATATAGTATTGCATTAAGTAAACTTTTCGAATTCAACGAACTAAATGAGATTGATATTCTGAACAACGATGCATTGATTTTTTTAGAAAAAAAATTAAAGAAGGGCTCAACCGATTTGCATATTGTGAAGACCAATGAAACGCTTATGGATATCAGTCAAACAGAAGGTGTTCGCCTAGAATATTTATTAGATTATAATAAGCTTAAGAGAGATACAAAACTGCAAACAGGCGATAAAATTTATCTCAGAACAAATACCAGTAATGTAAGTGTTTCAACCAAAGCATCTAAATAGTTAAACCCACTACAATCGTCCTAAATAAATCATATGTCCATCATCCACTTACACAATAAATCTTTTGAACCTTATTTACCTGAAGCACTAATTCAGGAAAAAGTAAAGGAACTCGCCTTAGAATTGGATAAAGATTATGACGGCAAAAAACCATTATTCATCGCCATCTTAAATGGATCTTTCATGTTTGCTGCCGATCTTTTCAAATACCTAACCATCGAAGCAGAAATATGTTTTATTAAACTTGCTTCGTACAAAGGAACAAAATCCACGGGACAGGTAATCACTGCCATTGGACTTGATACCGATATCAACAGCAGGCATGTAGTAATACTCGAAGATATTATCGACACTGGAAAAACGATGAGCGAATTTTTACCACAGATCTACAATCAACAACCCGCATCTTTAAAAATAGCTATCTTATTACACAAACCAGAAGCAACAAAATTTGTAATACCGATCGATTATTGTTGTTTTTCGATTCCGAATAAATTTGTGTTAGGTTACGGATTAGATTATGATGGGTATGGCAGAAATATCAAAGAGATTTATCAACTGATAGAAGCATAAAATTATTTAGAAGCGGGGAATAAAAAAAGCGGTCCAAATTCTCGGTCCGCTTTTTTATTTTTTAACTAAACGCTTCTCTTACCCTATCTAAAAAGCTCTTATCACTTTTATTGGGATTTGGTTTGAAGTTCTCGCTATCGTTGAGCTTCTCAAGTATTACTTTTTCTTCGGGAGACAAATGTTGCGGTGTCCACACATTTACATGAATCAATTGATCGCCCCTGGTATAGCCTTGCACTTCGGGAAAGCCCTTGCCCTTTAATCGAAATATTTTTCCGCTCTGTGTGCCAGGTGGTATTTTTATTTTTGCGCGACCATCAATTGTTGGTACTTCTACCTGTGTTCCAAAAGCTGCATCAGGAAATGTGATGTGCAGATCAAAAGCAACATTTAAACCATCACGCTGTAGTTCAGCATGTGCTTCTTCCTCAATTTGAATGATCAGGTCTCCATTGGCACCCCCGCGTTCTCCGGCGTTACCTTTTCCATTCATGCTCAGTTGCATGCCTTCATGCACACCTGCTGGTATTTCAATGCTGATTGTCTCCTCACCATACACCCTGCCCTCACCTTTACAATTGGTACATTTTGCAGTAACTGTGGTACCCTCTCCATTACAAGTAGGGCAAGTAGTTACAGTTTGCATTTGCCCAAGAAAAGTATTAGATACCCTTCTTACCTGACCACTTCCGTTACAAGAGGTACAAGTTTGAACGCTTCCTTTATCTTTTGCACCGCTACCCGTACAGGTGGTACAAATTACATGTTTCTTAACTTTTACATTTTTGGTAACACCTTTCGCCATCTCCTCAAAATTGAGTTTGAGTTTGATGCGCAGGTTACTTCCTCTTTGCCCACGTGATCTTCCCCCACCCGATCTGGAGCGTGTATTACCTCCAAAGAAATTGCCGAACATATCATCCCCAAAAATATCACCAAACTGACTAAAAATATCTTCCGTATTCATGCCGCCACCAAATCCGCTACCACCGCTAGTACCCGGACCAAAAGCTGCATGACCATAGCGGTCGTACTTTGCCTTCTTGTCCGTGTTGCTCAGAATTTCATAAGCATTAGCGGCTTCTTTGAATTTCTCCTCCGCTGCTTTATCCCCTGGGTTTCGATCTGGATGAAATTGCATTGCTACTTTACGATACGCTTTTTTGATCTCCTCTGCAGTAGAAGTTTTGCTAACACCTAGTATTTCGTAAAAATCTTTTTTCATAATTTGTATTGATGCTTTTAGTTCCCAACCACCACTTTGGCAAAACGGATTAGTTTATCATTCAGGTAATACCCTTTCATCACTTCATCCAGAATTTTACCTTTTAAAGCAGCAGTAGGTGCTGGAATCTCAGTAATAGCTTCATGCTTTTCAACATCAAATTCAGTATGAATGCTTTCCATTGCTTTGACACCTTTATTTTGCAAGTTTGAGCGAATTTTATTAAATACTAACAGTACCCCCTCCTTTTGTGCTGCAATATCAGCATTTGAATTCAATTGCTTTTCTGCTCGATCACAATCATCTAACACATCCAGCAAAGAAACTACCACATCTTTTCCGGCAGTTTGAATCAGGTCGAGGCGCTCTTTGGCCGTTCTTCTTCGGAAATTATCAAACTCTGCCATCAAACGCAGATACTTATCTTTTTGTTCCTCCAACTCGAGTTGGAGTTTTTCAAGTTCGCTCTCTTCTGCTACCGGTTCATTCAACTTAGAAGTTCCCGCTGCATTTTCGTCCGCATTAATATCCATTTCATTAGTTTCTGTTTTCTGCTTCATCTCATTTTCTTCTTGGTTCATAAAATAACGTTGTGCTATTCCTTGTCAAAAATTTTGCCGATGCTAAGTAAAGGGAAAAAATGACAGGTAATTTAAGATATCCGGCTGGATCTGACGTATCTGCGCTTAAATTGACAGACAGGCCCATTTAGGGAATCAGCCACACGCCGAAACCAAGCCTGAAGGCATTGACCTATATTTGCGGAATGACAAAAGTATTTCTCCGCAAAAAAATTGCTCCCCGTATCGCAAATGGACACCCTTGGATATATGGCAATGAAGTAGAAAAAATAGATGGCGAAGTGGTTGCCGGCGATA
>JAYUFN010000094.1:0-6473 GCA_043738705.1 Bacteroidota bacterium | reverse complement strand
GGGTAGTTAGGATAGATTTTATTTATAATGATGTTAAAGGCGTACCATTTATGCTGGAGGTAAATACCGTTCCAGGACAAAGCGCTGCTAGCATAATTCCACAGCAGGTGAAAGCTATGGGATGGGACCTGACCGATTTTTATTCGGCAATTATTGAAGAAGCATTAAAATAATTCGTTTTTATACTTTTCCTGCAAATAGGAATTGGTATATTCATTTTTGAAATGGAATTTCCCGAAATCAATTTCCAAAATTTCTCCTGTGTTTAAATTCATCACATCAAAACCCCTTTGGGTTAATATACTAGCATCTATAGGATTGGTTTTATTGCTAGTACTGTTGTTTTTTGCGTCACTGGATTGGGTTACAGGATTTGGTAAATCAGAAAAAGTACCTACTGTAGTTGGTCAGAATGCCATAGCAGCACAAAAAATATTAGAAGACAAAGGGTTTCTTGTAGCATTGCAGGATTCGGTTTATGTTGACAGCATAGCTAAACTCGCTGTTGTAAAGCAATCCCCAGAAGCTGATGCAATTGTAAAAAAAGGAAGGACCATCTATCTTACTATTAACAGGAGTATCCCTCCAATGGTAGAAATGCCAAATTTGGTAGGGTTCTCTATTCGAAGCGCAGAAATGTACTTGCGAAGCCTAGGTTTAAAACTTGGTATTATTAAATACAAACCCGATATAGCAAGAAACGCTGTTTTAGAACAATCTATTAATGAGGATATCCTTAAAGCCGGAACCAAAATTCCATTAGGAACTGCAATTAATTTAGTCTTGGGAAGTGGTGTAGGGGGTGGAGAAATGGAAGTGCCAAATTTGATTGGACTTACAGTTAGTGAATCTAAAAACTGGCTTTCTTCTTTGAGTTTAAATTTTGGTTCTATAATCCCAATGGGCGCAATTAGTGATACTGGGGCAGCTTATGTTGTAAAACAAAGTCCGGAGCCCTATGTAGAGTCAATACCTGGGCAGAAATCTGCAAACAAAATTCGTAGCGGACAGTTGCTGGATATTTATATCAGTGCTGTTGCGCCAGTGAAAGACACTTTATCTAAACCAATAAATCAATAATACTTTTAAACAAAATAATATGCAAACAATTTCGGTAGAAGCACTGAAGGAAAAAATTGATTCAGGCGAGAAAATTAATCTTGTTGATGTAAGAGAACCGCATGAGCATGCTGATTTTAATATTGGAGGAATATTATTACCTCTTGGTCAGGTTCAAACCATGCAGATAGATGCGATTGAAGATTTAAAAAATCAAGATGTTTATGTCTATTGCCGCAGTGGTAATAGAAGTGGTCAAGCTTGTTTGATGCTAGAAACAATGGGTTTTAGCAATCTGATAAATATTTCAGGAGGAATGCTTGCATGGCAGGATAGAATTCCAAAATAAAATAGTCACTAAAATAAAAAGAGACTCTATCCAACTTTTGATACAGTCTCTTTTTATAATTACAAGCTGATGTTTAAAGTCAAGATAAAGTTGATTTCTGCCATTGGGTAATAAGCATTGGCGTTTGTTTGTGCCTTATTATAGATATAAGTATAAGAATAACCGTTGGGTTGGTACTTCGTGTTTAATAAATTATTGAGCTGGCCAATAATATGCCAGTCTTTGAATATTTTATTTTTTATTGTGTACGCTAATCGCACATCTTGCGTAAAGTAAGCGCCCAGTTTTCTTGTTGCGTTTTGTGAATTATCGAGATACTCACTGCTCACATACTTGCTCAATAAATTTAAATCGAGGTTCTTTTTTAAGTGCAAATTAATAGTTAATGCGCCAATCATATCTGGAGAAAAAGAGATACTTGTGTTTTGATGCATCACGGAATCTTGTAAACCGGTATCCCAGTTATCAATATATTCTGTAAATGATTTGATTCTGTTTTTACTGAAAGTAATATTTCCAGATACATCGATCCAATTATTGATGATCGCTGATGCTTGTAACTCTAATCCCAGTCGATAGCTATTTGGTATGTTGGTTCGAGTATAAGCGCCTACATCGCTTACTTGCCCGGTTAATACAAGTTGATCGAGGTAGTTCATATAAAAGAGAGTAGCGCCATAATTACTTTTTTTATTTTTTTTCTCTATTCCTAATTCGAAATCGTTTAAGGTCTCCGATTTTGGTTGGCTGATAGGGCTGGCTTGAAAATCATCTCTATTGGGTTCCTTGTTTCCCAAAGCATAACTCAAATAAGCCTGCCATCCATTATGGGTATAAGTTATACCAGCTTTTGGATTGATGAAATCGAAACTTCTCTTCACTTCTAAATTCGCATTTCCTTCGAATCCAATCATGTGGTGGCTGATATGCCTGAATTGCAGATCCAAAAAACTTTGCCATTGATTATTTATTTTGTGCATCCACTTAGCATAAATGTTTGCATCATTTTTTGTAGCAGGATAATTGTAGTAACGATAGTCTGAAGAAACAGTTCCTGTCTGCATCCAAATAATATTTCCAAAATGTTGTCCTTGATATTTTGTCCAACCTCCACCGATCGTAAATTCATCTTTTTGATCTTTATACTGAAGAGAAATAATTTGTCCATGGAAATCATTGTCAAGCCATCTTTGTCTGATTAGGTCAGTTGAACTAATTATGGAGCCCCCAATAGTCACATTGGGTAAACTATAGGCTGAAAAAGCCTGACCTGCTTTGTATTCTTCATAATAGCCTTTGCCCTTGGTAATAAAATAAGCAGCATTGAAAGACCATCTTTTTGTGATTGCATAATTGAAAAATAACTGATAATGTGTTTGAGTATAATTATCGGTCTCATTATTATAGGGAGATCCGGGTTTTTCAGTTCCTGCAGCATTATACCTACGATGAATAGGAAGCGTATCTTCTGGAACACCATACCATGCCTGATAAGTTTTTTCTTTTCCTGAAAAAACGTTTAAGCGCAAGGAGGCTTTCTTATTAATATAAGCAGTACTAAAATAAAAAGATTGAAGATTTGTTGAAGCGCGATCGATATATCCATCGCTGCTAATTCTGCTTATTCTTGCATCAACAGTAAAATGATCGCTAATTAATCCAGAACCTACTTTCACTGTGTTTTTCCAAGTGTTGAAAGAGCCAAAGCTATTGTTGAATTCAGCAGATGATTTCTCGTTGAATTCGTTTGTTGCAAGATTCAATGTTGCTCCAAAAGCACCTGCTCCATTCGAAGAAGTACCAACTCCTCTTTGAATCTGAATACTATTTATCGATGAAGGAAAATCAGGTAGGTCTACAAAGTAGGTGCCCATACTTTCTGCATCGTTATAGGGGATACCATTTAGTGTTACATTAATTCTGGTAGCATCAGAACCCCTGATATGTATTCCAGTATAACCCACTCCATTTCCTGCGTCGGAATTGATTACTACCGAAGGAGTTTGATTTAACAAAAATGGGAGGTCTTGCCCAAAATTAGCTTGCGCAATCTGATCTTTACTAATATTAGTTTTTGCAAAAGGAGCATTCGCAGAAGCCCTGATTGCCTTCACCTCTAGCGCTTGTAAATAAAGTGGAATTTCATGTAATAGAATGTCAAGCAGGGGCTGTTTATCTTCAATCGTAACTGCAGAAGTAAACGTTTTGAAGCCCATGCTCCAGGCTGTTAACTGATAATTGCCCACCGGAAGGTTGTTGAAATTAAACATCCCGTTTTCGTCGGCAATTGTTTGGGTGTTGCCCAATTTAATGATAGCTGAGGGTAGGGGCATACGATTTTCGGCATCCCTTACGATGCCCTTTAAATTTGTTTGTTTTACCGGCTGACTAACAGCGATAAGAGTGAGGAATACAATCATGGTTGTTCCCAAAAACTTTTTCATTTTATTTGATTTAAAAGTTAAAAATGGGAACAGGGAATAGCAAATGGAGAGGATCTGTAAAACAGTACACCTTCCCTTCGCAGGAATTACCCTGTTCAGGTTCAACGGGTATTATCTCAGCCATACAGCAATAAACTGTATAGCACCCCGAGGAATGTTCGACTGCAAAAATAGCTATTCATAAAACATCATCCAATTGTAACTTTGAAAAGAATTCAACGTTTTAAACAAAATCGTATTTATGAAGAAATTATTTTTCCTGATAATCTTTATACCGGTTGTGTTTTTGGGGCAAGCCCAGAACGAGAAAAATTTAGTTTTCGATGCCAATGCTCAAGCACGATCAGTAAAAGATTTTCATTCTATCGAAGTTTCAGGAGCTATTGACTTGTTTCTATCGCAGGGAAGTGAAGAAGCTGCTGCAGTAAGTGCTAGCTCCAATGAAATAGTTGGGAGAATTAAAACTGAGGTCAGAAATGGTGTATTACACATTTATTTTGATAGTAAAGGTTGGAACTGGAAGATGTGGAATAACAATAAAATTAAAGCCTATATCACTTTTAAGGAATTACGCAAAGTAGAAGCTTCAGGAGCTTGTAATGTAAAGACGGTCGAATTACTCAAATCGGATGATCTTAAAATAGAATTATCTGGCGCTAGCGACTTCACAGGTAATTTAGCCGTTGGAAAGCTCACTATTGGTGCAAGTGGGGCGTCGAACGTTAAAATATCGGGCTCAGCAGATAGAACCAGTATTGATCTCAGTGGTGCTTGTGAACTAAAAGGGTATGGCCTAAAGACAGATTATTGTAAAATTGGCGCATCTGGGGCATCCACTGTTAGAATTACAGTCAATAAAGAATTAAGTGCAAGTGCTAGTGGTGCAAGCAGTGTTTATTATAAAGGTGCAGGATTATTAAAAGATATCAGTGCAGGTAGGGGGGCATCTGTAAAAAGAAAAACGGACGATTAAGTAAATATTTTTGGATAGTAAACTTCATCTGCCTACTTTTGCTGCCCATTAAGATAGAAATAGGGTTAGTGAATTGGAATCTTTTTTGGAAAAGCGATAAATAGATTTAACATTATATCGCGAGATAGAGCAGCGGTAGCTCGTCGGGCTCATAACCCGAAGGTCGGAGGTTCGATCCCTTCTCTCGCAACTTAAAAGGCCTCTATTGAGGCCTTTATTATTTGTTACATTTGATAGACAAATAAATAACAGATTGAATGGATCATCTCATTGCCATGAAACATCATGTAACTGGCTTTGAATTTCCTAAAATAGCATTCCGAGGAATACAATGAAAGCAGGTTTTGTAAACATATTTGGTAAGCCTAATGCCGGCAAAAGTACACTGATCAATGCGTTGGTGGGTGAGAAGATGGCTATCACTTCACCCAAAGCGCAAACAACCCGCCATCGTATTAAAGCCTTTTTGAATAAACCCAACGAATATCAAGTCATTTTTTCAGACACCCCAGGTATCATTGACCCGCAATACAAATTGCACGAGCGCATGATGAGTTCGGTGAAGAGTGCATTAGAAGATGCTGATATTGCTTTATTGATTGTTGATGCAAATGAAGATCTGGAAGAAATTGATGAAATTTTTCAAAAACTTAGACTGAAAGTTCCAGCATTGATCGTGCTTAATAAAATTGATAAAGCGGGAAACGGCAGAATTGCTTTAGCAGAAAAATTCTTTTCTGAAAAAAGTTACTGTAGCAAGATCGTAAAGATTTCGGCTTTGCAGAAAGTGCATCTAAATAAATTATTGATGGCTATCTTGGAGCTTTTGCCCGAAGCACCTGCTTTTTATAGTGAAGAAGATCTAAGCGATTTGCCAACAAAATTTTTTGTATCTGAAATGATCAGAGAAAAAATCTATGAATTGTTTGGAGATGAAATTCCTTATCATACCGCAGTATTGATTAATGAATTCAAGGAAAGAGAGGATATCGTTAAGATTCAGGCTGATATAATTGTTCAACGCGACACACAGAAATCGATTATTATTGGTGAAAAGGGAAAGATGATCAAACAGATCGGAACTCTTGCAAGAGCGGATATTGAACATTTTATTAGTAAAAAAATATTTCTGGAACTGTTTGTCAAAGTACGCCCCAAGTGGCGCGACAATGACCTACAGTTAAAAGAATACGGATACAAATAAGCTTTGGGAGGGTAGTGTAAAACATTGCCGATTATTTTATTTTAAAGAAAGATTTTATGAGTTATACTGTAGCCATTGTTGGAAGACCGAACGTTGGGAAGAGCACATTTTTTAATCGCTTGCTTGAACAGCGAAAAGCCATTGTAGACGATATTAGCGGGGTTACTCGCGATCGCCAATATGGGGTAACTGATTGGAATGGTAAGACCTTCAATGTGATAGATACGGGAGGATTTGTTCCTCATTCGGACGATATTTTCGAAAGAGAAATTCGTAAGCAGGTAAAGATTGCAATAGAAGAAGCAAATAGCATTGTGTTTATGGTGGATGTGGTAACTGGTATTACAGATTTGGATGAAGCAATGGCCGATATCTTACGTAGAACTACCAAACCAGTTTATTTAGTCGTAAATAAAGTAGATAATAGTACAAGGCAATTAGAAG
>JAYUFN010000093.1:0-6474 GCA_043738705.1 Bacteroidota bacterium | reverse complement strand
ATTTCATATTCTGGTGTTTTGTAAAATGGTATCAAGGATTTCAATCTTAGTTACCTGATGGCACAAAAATACGGGCTGAGTGAGGCAAGAAAGCTGTAATTGTTTTGTTAAAAAAAATTAAGACTAATAAATACTTTATCAAAAAAAATGAAATCGTATAAAATATTGTTGATGAGGGTGTTTTTTCATCGTCTTTCACTACTTAGCTTTATTTTTACTTTAAATAAAGTACATGCAGGATGTGATTGAAGACATAGAAGCGCTATTTGTTGAATTTAAGAAAACCCCTTCCACCCGTATTGAGAAAATACCCCAAAGTGGGGGCGATCGTAAGTACTTTCGAATCTATGCGCAGTCCGACACCTATATTGCCACTTATAATTTACACGTAAAGGAGAATCGCACTTTTATTGCGTTTACCCGACATTTTAAAACGAAAGGTCTTCCCGTTCCTGAAATATTGATTGTGAATGCAGAGGAAACGATTTATTTGCAACAAGATCTTGGCACAGCTTCCTTACTAAACAAATTGGAGCAATATGGTCACAACGAAAGGTCGTATCTGTTATTTCAGAAAAGCTTAACGTCATTGGCAAGCCTGCAGATTAAAGGTGATGCAGGTCTGGATTATAATCTCTGTCTTACGGCAAAAGAGTTTGGAAAACAAGCTATCATGAGCGACTTGCTCTATTTTAAGTACTATTTTTTAGACACGCTTCAACTGCCTTACGATAAGCAGGCGATGATGGATAATTTTGAAACATTGAGTACTTATTTGACAGGCACTGAAAATAAATATTTCATGTTCCGAGATTTTCAAAGTCGGAATATTATTGTGAAAGATAATGCAGTGAACTTTATTGATTTTCAGGGCGGAATGAAAGGAGCTTTGCAATATGATGTAGCTTCTTTATTGTGGCAGGCAAAAGCCGAACTAAGTGAAAAATGGAAAGATGATCTGTTGGAATTTTATATGAATGAAGTGGATCAATTATTGGAACCTGCCATTGACAGAACCACATTTGTAAGTCAATATAACGGATATGTTTTAATTCGCTTGTTACAAGTAATGGGTGCATACGGATTTCGTGGTTTGTTTGAAAGAAAAGCACATTTTTTAGCAAGTATTCCAATGGGTTTAAAAAATTTAAAATTCTTTTTAGAGCATAAACGTATTGGGATTGTGATACCTGAATTTGATAGGGTTTTAAGATTAGTTGTTTCTAACGAGATCGTACATCGTTTTGAACCTCCGCAGGCGAATGAGGATACAGCTTTGTTGATTGAAGTAAACAGTTTCAGTTATCGAAAGGGCATACCTACCGATGAAAGCCCGAACGGTGGTGGCTTTGTATTTGACATGCGTAGTATTTTAAATCCAGGAAGATTCGATGATTATAAAACTTTAACAGGACAAGATCAATCGGTAAAGGATTTTCTGGAACAAAGAACAAGAATGAATGAATACCTCAACAGTGTGTGGGACTTGATAGATATTGCGGTGGAAGATTATTTGAAAAGAGGATTCAGTCATTTGATGATTAATTTTGGTTGCACAGGTGGGCAACATCGAAGTGTGTATGCCGCCGAACAAACTGCCCGACATCTACGAAATAAGTATAAGGTGAATTTGGTATTAACGCATACCAATTCCGCCAATTGGTTAAAAGCTTAAAACAGAACAAATGAAAGCGATGTTATTTGCAGCCGGATTAGGTAGTAGGTTAAAACCATTTACGGAAAATCATCCCAAGGCATTGGCGGTGGTAAATGGTAAAACTTTATTAGAAAGGAATGTGAGGTATCTACAGCGATTTGGAATTGATGAAGTGATAGTGAATGTGCATCATTTTGCTGACCAGATTTCAAATGTTTTGGATATGTATGGTGGGTGGGGATCAAAGATTACGATCTCGGATGAAGCTGATGAAATATTAGAAACAGGAGGCGGTTTATTAAACGCCGCTTGGTATTTTAAAGATGTGAAACAGTTTGTAGTGATGAACGTGGATATGCTAACTAACTTTGATTTGGGTGAGATGATTAGGGCGCATCAACAGGAAAAGCCACTTGCAACTTTGGCCGTAACACAAAGAAAAACTACGCGTTATTTTTTATTCGATCCACAAGGCGCTTTATGCGGTTGGAGAAATGTGCAGACTGGCGAAGAGAAACCTACTGATCTTTCAACAACCAATGAAGATTATTTAGTACTGCAACCCAAAGCATTTAGCGGTATTCAGATTATCAGCCCCGAAATTTTTTCTTTGATTAAACACAGCGGAAAATTCTCTTTGGTTGATGTATATCTTGATTTGATGAAAGGCAGTAGAATCAATAGTTTCGACCATACGCACGACATATTAATTGACGTGGGTAAACCAGAAAATGTAGTACGAGCGGCAGAATATTTTAGCTGATTAGACTAGACTTTAATATAGATTTTCTTTTTATCCAAAATATACACGATCGACCAATAAAAAGCGATCGTGATTAACGCGTAAATCAAAGAGCCCACTCTTAAGTCGGTTGCTATATTTTTACAAACGTGCTCATAAAACCAAGTCAGGGTTGAAGTGTAAACTTTTTTACCAGTATTGGAGTCAATATGATCAACCCATCTTAATAGTGACAAAATTCTTGGGAGGAAGCCACTTAATACAAATATAAAAAGTGGGTTTTTTCCAAATACATCAAAAAATTTGCCCCAGCCACCTTTTGCCGACCTGAATTCGATTAGGTATATAAGCGTTGATAGCGTTAAAATCCCCAAACCACTAGTATACAAAACATAACTACTGGTCCATATTTTTTTATTGATTGGGAATACCATATCCCAGCAATAACCAGAAAAAATCAATACCAATCCGGCAATCATCAGCCCTGCTAGCATCTCAAAATTTTTACCTTTTTGCTGAATATATTGACCAACTAAAAATCCGAATATCACCTGTACGATCGGAGGTAAAGCACTAGCAAGGCCTTCTGGATCAAAAGCAACTCCTTCTCCCTTATACAAGTGAGAAATTCCCAAAATTTTTATATCTACAGAAGTGCCAAACCAGCCAGTTAAACTATAGGGATCCCCGGAACTTCCCAATACCATACAAATTGCCCAATAAATCAATAAGATAATAGCACCAATAACAAATGCACCACTGGTTTTTGCGTAAAAGACAATAACAGACGCGAAAAAATAGGCAATGGCGATCCTTTGAAGTACACCAAGAATGCGAATGTTTTCCCAAGCTTTGAAGATCAGATTTTCTCCATCCCATTTAACAAAAGGGCTCCAATTTAGAAAAAGTCCGATTGCGAAAATGAGTATCGTTCTCTTAGTAATTTTTTTCCAAAAAAATGCAGCTTCAGCCTCTTCAAAACGGGGCATCACAAAGGCCATTGCATTGCCTACTGCAAATAAGAAAAATGGAAACACGAGATCGGTTGGAGTACAACCATGCCATGGTGCGTGTTCGAGTGGGTCGAAAATATGAGCCCAGCTGCCTGGATTATTAACTAAGATCATCAGGGCCACAGTAGCACCTCTAAAGACGTCGAGCGAATAATAGCGTTCTTGCATGTGTTAATTTTTATTGATTTTGGCCCGAGAATTTGTGTATAAACAATTTGGTTCGTAGCGACTAGTTGCAGTACTCATTTTAGGGCAAAAGTTTCTATATTGAAGATAAGGATTACGTTTATCATTTGAGCAGCTTGATTTATATTCCAGAACAGCAAACTCAAAAGGAATAAAATAGTGCGAATAATTGTAGGATTCATTCTATTGCTAAGCAATTAGATAGTTGTAACTTTGGGGGCAGATTGAGCAGTCAAATCGCATCGATTTTTTTTTAAATCACCATTTAAAAATCATTTAAATCAGGTCTTTCAATTCATTAACAGTAGCAATGAAAAAAAATATTTTAATTACCGGAGGAGCTGGTTTTATTGGATCGCATGTAGTAAGATTATTTGTAACGAAGTATCCCGAATACGAAATATTTAATCTTGATGCACTTACCTATGCAGGTAATTTAGAGAATTTAAAAGACATTGATCATTCACTCAATTACCATTTTCTAAAGATCAATATTCTTGATGCACCTGCTCTTGAAGCGGCTTTTGATGAACATCAAATTACAGATGTAGTTCATCTTGCGGCTGAATCACATGTAGATCGTTCGATTATATCGCCATTGGATTTTGTTTATACCAACGTGATTGGAACAGTGAATTTATTAAATACTGCGCGAAAAAAATGGAGCGGTGATTATGTAAACCACTTGTTCTATCATATTTCAACCGATGAAGTTTACGGTAGCTTGGGAGCTGAAGGTTTCTTTTTGGAAACAACTGCGTATGATCCCAATTCGCCTTATTCGGCAAGTAAAGCAGCTTCGGATCATTTTGTGAGGGCATACCGCGAAACCTATCACATGAGAACTGTTGTATCGAACTGTTCTAATAATTATGGACCTTATCATTTTCCTGAAAAATTAATTCCGCTATTCATTCACAACATTATTGAAGAAAAACCACTACCTGTTTATGGTGATGGGTTATATACTCGCGATTGGCTTTTTGTAAAAGATCATGCAATAGCGATCGATAAAATTTTCCATCAAGGCGTAGATGGTGAAACCTATAATATCGGAGGTTTTAATGAGTGGCGAAATATTGATTTGGTTAAACTGCTTTGTACACAGATGGATGAAAAATTAGGAAGGGTAAAAGGCTATAGTGAGAAGTTGATTACTTATGTGAAAGATAGACCGGGTCACGACAGAAGATATGCCATCGATGCCAGTAAAATTAATCGAGAGCTGGGTTGGATGCCTACTGTTACCTTTGAACAAGGTTTGAGTGAAACCATCAACTGGTACCTTAACAATTCAGAATGGCTGCAGAATGTAACAAGCGGGTCTTATCAGAATTATTATGCGGGCATGTACGAAAATAGATAGATTTTTATGAGAATAGAACATACCAAACTAGCTGATTGCATTATTATTCATAACACAGTTTTTGGCGATAGCAGAGGATATTTTTTTGAAAGTTTTAATCAACAAACTTTTCTTGAAAAAACAGGAATGAATATTGATTTTATACAAGACAATCAATCAAAATCAAGCAAAGGTGTTTTAAGGGGATTGCATTTTCAACACGGTGAACACGCGCAAGCAAAATTAGTTCGGGTACTTGAAGGTAAAGTGCTGGATGTTGCGGTTGATATGCGAAGAAACTCTCCTACATTCAAACAGCATATTGCAATTGAATTATCAGCAGATAGTAATACTCAATTTTTTGTACCCCGTGGATTTGCGCATGGTTTTATAGTTTTAAGCGAAACAGCTACTTTTTTTTACAAATGCGATAATTTATATAATAAGACTTCCGAGGGAGGTGTGATCTACAATGACTGCGAATTGAATATTGATTGGCGATTACCCAAAAACGAGTTATTGATCTCCGAAAAAGATCAGGTGCTACCTACCATTAAAGAGATGGTGGATACTTTACAGTTTTGAAGATTTGATTATAATTGACATTGCGTAACGATAAAATTTACAAAGATGAAAGGCATTATTTTGGCAGGCGGTTCTGGAACAAGATTATATCCTATAACAAGAGGTATCAGTAAACAATTGATGCCGGTGTATGATAAGCCAATGATTTTTTATCCCCTTTCTATTTTAATGTTAGCGGGTATCAAACACATTTTAATTATTACAACACCCGAAGATTCTTCTCAGTTTCAGCGTTTGCTTGGTAATGGAGAAGACCTTGGTTGCAAATTCGAGTATGCTGTACAACATATTCCAAATGGGTTGGCACAAGCATTTGTGATAGGGGAACAATTTATTGGAAACGATAAAGTGGCACTGATTTTAGGAGATAATATTTTCTATGGTGCAGGATTTGGTAAATTAGTGGAGTCTTTTAATGATGTGATTGGTGCAGCAGTGTTTGCGTACGAGGTGAATGATCCTGAAAGATATGGTGTGGTTGAATTTGATGAAAACAATATAGCCGTATCTATTGAGGAAAAACCTAATCAGCCCAAATCTAATTTTGCTGTTCCTGGATTATATTTTTATGACAATACAGTAGTTGAAATTGCTAAAAATATTAAGGCCTCACCGAGAGGCGAGTACGAGATCACCGATGTAAACAAAGTATACCTTGAATCGGGCAAGTTGCATGTTGGCGTAATGAGCAGGGGTACTGCTTGGCTTGATACAGGAACTTTTGATTCTTTTGCAGATGCTTGCGAGTTTGTTAGAGTTATTGAAAAAAGACAAAGTCAAAAGATTGGTTGTATTGAAGAGATCGCCTATCGAAAAGGATTTATCAATCGTGAAAAATTACTTTTGATTGCTGATAAATATGCGAAGAGTGGCTATGGCGAATACCTGAGAAAGCTAAAATGATTCGGTAGCTCTTGTATATCTGAATAAAAAATCTGATTTTTTA
>JAYUFN010000092.1:0-2322 GCA_043738705.1 Bacteroidota bacterium | reverse complement strand
TTAGTGATTTCTTAAAAAGTAGATCTGGGGTAGATTTAGATGTAATGGTGCAGCAACTAAATACCCAAATCACCGAAAAAGTGGATTGTACGCTTTGTGGTAATTGCTGCAAAACATTGCTGATTGTAGTTACTAATCCAGAAGCAGATCAGCTATCAACAGTCCTTCAAGTAAGCAGGAAAACCTTTGATCAGCAATATCTTGAAAAGGGTTTAAATGAAATGATGTTGGTAAAAAGCATGCCCTGTAGTTTTTTAGAGGGCACCAAATGCTCAGTTTATGAAAATCGATTTGAAGGATGTAGAGAATTTCCAGCCTTACACTTACCAAACTTCACGAAAAGACTTTTTACCCACTTTATGCATTATGAAAGATGTATTATTATTTATAATGTGATAGAGAAACTGAAAGAACTATTGTATTTTGAAAAAGAATAAAAAAGAAATATGATTGTTTTTGGGGTAGACCAAATAATTCTTCAGCAACCTACATGGAAAGATCTAAGGATTGGACTAGTAACCAACCATGCAGCAAAAACAAATGATGGAGAATCTTCACGCGTTGCTTTAATCGAGCATCAATTTAATATTGTGAAACTCTTTTCTCCAGAACATGGTTTAGATGTATTGGGTGAAGATGGCATTGCGATGGCAGATGGAATTGACAGTTTCACGAAACTTCCAATCATCAGTTTGTATGGAAAAAAGCTAGCCCCCGATGAAGCAGATATGCGATCAATCGACGTATTGTTGTTTGATATTCCGGATATTGGATGTAGGGTTTATACTTATATCTGGACACTCACTTATTTACTGGAAGCAGCTGCCAAATATCATAAACCGCTGATTGTTTTGGATCGTCCAAATCCGATTTCCGGAATATTAGCTCAAGCCGAAGGGCCCATTTTGGAAGATTCGGTCGCATCGTTTATAGGTAGGTGGCCAATTCCAGTCCGACACAGTTGCACATTAGGAGAACTTGCAAACTACTTTAATATTACAAGGGGCATTGGATGTAAGTTGGAAGTGGTTAAATGCGTTAATTGGAATAGAAATCAATTTCAACCGGATTGGGGAGTTGCCTTTGTACCTACTTCTCCTGCTATTAGGAACTTTGAAAGCATGTTACTTTATCCGGGTTTGTGTTTATTTGAAGCAACTAATATCAGTGTTGGAAGAGGTACTTCTAAAGCTTTCAGAATAGTAGGTGCCCCATGGATGAATGGAGCCATGGTAGCAAATGCATTCAACCAGCTAGGACTTGAAGAAATAGAAGCAACGCCCATTTCATTTTTTCCGGCTTTCAGTAAAAATGCAGGAAATTGGTGCGAAGGCGTAGAATTTGATGTTATACAACCAAACTATTTCCAATCAGTTACAAGTGGCTTACTGCTAATTAATTTAATCCATAAACTGTACCCCAAACAATTTTCTTGGGCGCCCTATCCTACCGAAGTAAATCCTTCGGGGAGTAGTCATTTAGACAAATTATTAGGCATCCCAAATAGTGAATCATTATTCAAAATGCCCATGCAATTGTTCCTTGCAAACATTACAAGAATTACTGCTGTAAATGATTGGAAGGAGGAGATTTTGCCTTACCTACTTTATTAATCCAATTGATTTTGCATCAATCCTCTAATCACCACACTTGCAACAGTACATCCAAAAATTGCGGGCATATAACTAATGGTTCCGATGATTGATTTTTTGGGGAAGGCTTTCTCTGTTTCAATAACGCGACTCTGATCTACTTTTTCCGGGCTAAAAACAACCGTTAATCCTTTTTGTATCCCCATTGAATGCAATTTTTTGCGCACATATCGGGCAAGGTTACATTCATAAGTTTTTGAAATATCCGTTATCATTACTTGTGAAGGATCTAACTTACCACCTGCTCCTAAAGAGCTTACAATTGGGATCTTGCGATCGATACAGGCTTTTATGAAAAATACCTTGGGAGATAAAGTATCAATACAATCAACTACATAATCGAAATTTCCAGATTCTAAAATATCGATAGTCTCTTCTTCTTTGATATAAATAGGCAATACAGTTAGATCGATTAATGGATTAATATCTTTGATCCTTTCTGCCATCACTTCTGTTTTTAGTTTCCCGGCAGTAGAGTGCAATGCAGGAATTTGGCGATTGGTATTACTTAAGTCAACGGTATCAGCATCTACAATAGTCATTTTGCCTACTCCCGCTCTAGCAATCATCTCAGCGCAAATACCACCTACTCCTCCTAAGCCCACTACCAATACATTTTTATTCATCAGCAGTTCAATCGGCTCATCACCTAACATCAATTGGGTTCTAC
>JAYUFN010000091.1:0-6492 GCA_043738705.1 Bacteroidota bacterium | reverse complement strand
AGTTTCGGAAGATATGAATTTCGGTGAGGCCTCATTTCTGCAGGATACGGCAATAGAAAAAGAACAAACATTTTTAGTTTTAGAGCAGTCCATTAGCGAACTAAATGCTCCTCAAAAAACATGTGTAACATTATTTTATCTTCAAAAGAGAAGTTACCAGGAGATTGTAGAATCTACTGGATATAGTTTATTGCAAGTAAAGAGTTATATTCAAAATGGCAAACGCAATTTAAAATCAATGGTCACTCAAAAATTGCAGCAATAATAATGTCTGATCTTCAAAACATATTATCAAAAGCGCCAGATTCAACTCAGGAATTACTCAAGAAGTATTTGGAAGGAACTGCTACACCAGAAGAACGCTTTGTAATCGAAAATCAAATGGCCGATGAGGCTTTTATGAATGATGCAGTGGAAGGGTTACTAGATTTTAAAAATCAACAACTTATTCAGGACTTCGTAAAAGATATTAATACCCAAATTCAAAAACAAACAAGTAAGAAAAAGAGACGCAGACTTAAAAATCGTTTTGAAGATCAGAACTGGACAATAATTTCTATTCTAATCATCCTTATTCTTAGTACGTTGGGTTATTTGGTAATTCATCTTTCAAATAGTGGTAAGCTCAAAAAGCCAGGGTCTAATATCGAACAAAAAAAATAAAGAGAGTTCATTTTATATCCTATTATAATTTTAGCCCGCAACAATCCATTTAACCTCAAGGATAATTGAATCGTGTTAATCTTCCTCTTCTTCTTCTGGAACAAATGGAACTCTTTTTTTAAGTTTTGGAGAAACTTCATTAATCAACTCTGCAACCAATGCGGTCCAACCACTCTGGTGACTAGCACCTAGTCCTCTACCAGAGTCTCCATGAAAATATTCGTAATACAAAATGAGATCTTTATTTTCAGGCAAGCTATAGAACCAATTCTGGTCTGCATTCAATTGTCTGCAATTAGCTTCATCCAGTTCAAATAAACTTATGACCCGTTTAGTTAATTCGCTGGCAACTTCTTTTAGAGACATAAAATTTCCAGAACCAGTTGGATAATCGATGGTAAGTGACTCATCATAAAACTCTCCAAATTTTTTAATACTCTGTATGATCAAATAATTAATTGGCATCCAAACGGGTCCTCTCCAGTTACTATTTCCTCCAAAAAAATCGGAAGTACTGTCACCAGGATCGTACTGAATAGAATAGTCTGTACCTTCAATATTTACCGTATATGGATTCTCTTCGTGGTATTTCGATAATGCCCTGATACCTCCCGGTGATAAGAACTCTGTTTCGCTTAATAATCTTTGCAATAGGGCTATCAACCTTTCTTTTGGGATCAAAGAAATCAGGATTTTATCTTCTTCAGCCTTCTCTTCATTTGGCCAAAATTTATTATTTTTTTTGCGATATTGTTCAAACCATGTGATACGTTTTGTAAAGTCCTGTAACTTTTCAAATACTTTTTTATTGATAATAGAAACTGCAAATAACGAAGTGAGCCCTACTATCGATTGTATTTTTAGTTGAATGGGTTTATGCCCCTGCAGCCCTAAAGTATCGTAATAAAATTTATCCTCATCATTCCACATACCCATTTCATTCAATGCTTCAGCAATCAAAACAAAGTGTTCAAAAAATTTAGTTGCAGAGTCTTCAAAAGAATCATCATGCATAGATATCTCGATAGCCATATCCATTAGGTTCAATGCATACATACCCATCCAACTGGTACCGTCCGCCTGCTCTAATTGAGCCTGGCTATGCAGCTGAATGCTTCTGTTAAAGACTCCAATATTATCTAACCCTAGAAAGCCTCCTTCAAAGATATTATTACCATTCTTATCCTTTCGATTGATCCACCAGGTAAAATTGATGATCAGCTTTTGAAAGATTTTTTTGAGGAAAAATATATCTCCTTTACCTGTTTGCTTTTTTTCAATATTATAAACTTGTAACGCAGCCCATGCTTGAACAGGAGGGTTCACATCACCAAAATTCCATTCATATGCCGGTAACTGTCCATCTGGTTTCATGTACCATTCACGCATCACCAAACTCAACTGATGTTTGGCAAATGTAGGATCTACCATGGCCATAGGCACACAATGAAAAGCCAAGTCCCATGCAGCATACCAAGGATACTCCCATTTATCTGGCATTAAAATAACATCCTGATTTTTGAGGTGTAACCAATCATGATTACGCCCTTTTTTTCTTTGTTCGGTTAACGGTGCAATTTTATCACTTGTACTAATCCATTTTTCGATATCATAGTGATAATATTGCTTGCTCCACAATAGTCCTGCCAGCGCTTGACGTTGAATATTTCGCAAGTCGTCATTTAAACTATCTGGCAAAACATCGTCATAAAATTCGTCTGCTTCCTGCTTGCGGTGCTTAAAAATACTTTCATAGCCTTTCGAAAAAGGGGCATCGATGAGCACGTCTCCTAATCTCAAATAAATGGATTTAGTTTCACCAGCAGGGATGGTTAAATTATATACAGGAGCAAACTTTGTACCTTCTTTTTTTGCGCTTAATGCCTTTATATTTTTCTGAACAATCACCGCATCATTAAAAGCATCTTTAACAAAAATGGATTCATTTGGTGTACCGAAAAGTTTTTCAGTATTGGTTTCGTTTTCGGTAAAATAACGATCATTTGATTTCTGATAGTAGAGATAATAGCTACCCATTCTTTCATGAGTAGCCCTTACAACTCCTTCCTTAACCTCTTCTATATTTGGCTTTTGATTCAGATCGTTCTGCTGCCATCTATTATAAAACCAAAGATTGGGTAATACAGTTATTGGTGCCGCCTCCTTCCCTCTATTTACAATTTCGATTCTAATCCCTATATCACGTTTACTATACTTGGCATAAGTAATATAAACATCAAAATATTTGTTATCATCAAATACACCCGTATCAAGTATTTCATATTCGGGCTCATTTTTTGAGCGACGACCATTTACATCAATCAATTGCTGATAGGGGAATGCTTCTTGCGGATATTTATACAACATCTGCATATAATAATGCGAGGGAATATTGTCTAGATAATAATATAGTTCCTTTACATCTTCTCCATGATTTCCTTGGTAATTACCTAATCCAAATAACCTTTCTTTTAAAATATCATCCTTCCCATTCCACAGCGAAATGGCGAAACAGAGGTTCCCAAAAAAATCTGAAATGCCGCCAAGTCCGTCTTCCCCCCATAAATAGGCCCTACTATGTGCATGGTTGAATGGAAAATAATTCCATGCATCACTATTGCCGCTATAGTCTTCACGCACTGTTCCCCACTGTCGCTCAGAAACGTATGGCCCCCATTGTTCCAGTGGAACTTTTTTGCCTGCATTTACTTTCAGTCTTTGTTGTTCAGCCGTCATGATCAAACTATTCGTGAAAATCGTTTTTGAAAGATGTAAAAACGAGCAATAAATATATGAAATTATGGTGATTTTTTGCTCAATTAAAGAACCCATAAACCTGCAAAGGTTTGCAGGCCATCGCTTTCAAAAGGATACTTTATTTTTTTGTAGCGGCTTGTTTTTCTCTTTCTTCGGGCGTACCTCTTTTGTAGATAACGAGGCCGTTCAAAAAATTACGCAGAACTTGATCACCTGCTTCCACATAATTAGGATGGTCTTCGTGTCGAAATAAATCGCCCAATGCGCCTTTTGTGATTTTAAAATCAACCAGTGATAAAATATGAATCATGTCTTCGGTGCGCAGCTCAAGTGCTACACGTATTTTCTTGAGGATATCGTTGTTGCTTAGCATAAGGCCTGTTTTAATGTGCGTAAAGTTAGTTTTTATGCCAAATTATAGCAGGTTTTCTTTTATATCTTCGAATTCCAAAATCAATTTTCCTGATCATGGAGCAAGTAGGTTATCGATATTTTGTTATTCATAAGCCCTATCAAATGGTTTCACAATTTATTAGCTCACACGAAGTGACTTTACTCGGTGACCTTAATTTTTGTTTTCCAGATGGTACGCACGCAATTGGAAGACTTGATAATCATTCTGAAGGGCTATTACTCCTTACAACAAATCCTAAAGTAACACGCCTACTCTTTCAAGGTACAGAGCCACATACACGTAGCTATTTGGTTCAAGTTAAAAATAAGATTTCCGAGTCAACCTTAGAAAAATTGAGGACAGGAATTATCATTCAAGTAAAAGGAGGGATTGACTATCAAACAAAACCTTGTACTGTTCAATTAGTAAAAAAGCCAAATTATTTAGATACACCAAACCATGAAATACCACAGCATCTACCTCACGATTGGGTACAAATCGAATTAACAGAAGGCAAATTTCATCAAGTCAGAAAAATGGTTGCGGCTGTTCATCATAAGTGTAAAAGACTAATACGCACTTCTATTGAATCAATTTACTTGAACGAAATGCAGCCGGGTGAAGTAATTGAATTAACTGAATCAGATTTTTTTAACCAACTACGTATCCATCAGCACTAATTGAATCATGCATTTTTGTTTCTAAAAAAACATGCTCCATCCAAAAGGTTTTACACTGCTCCAATAAAGCGATCCCCATTTTTGGGTGAGGTATTGGCATTGCAGGAATTCCGGGGAAAGCCGTGATTAGAAAATCTTTCGAGCTTTGCTCTTTCACAACCATGGTAAGCGTCCAGGTAGGAGGTTTTGACCTCACTCTTGCATGCCATAACTCCATACCCCTGTTCATTTTTAAGTAGGGCTCATTTATCGCATTTTTTTTTGCAGATTTAATATCCAAAACACCTAAGTCTCCAATTCCATTAATGAATTCTCTCTCATCAAATTCAAAAACATAATGAAAGTAATTGTTCTGCAAAAAACGGTCTGAACTATTTTTTAGATTTATCCTATTCATCAATGACTTGATATCTGTAGCAAAATCAGGATGAAATTTAGATCCCGGCAATGCGAGATTTAAATCAATTTGTTTCTTCTTGTATCCTCTATTTAATAAACAATTTGTTGCACTTTGATTGATCCAATAAAAATGCCTCAATAAATGAAATAGGGTATGATCGTTATAAGTAAGTTCCGGTATTTGCATAAAAAAACCATTACAAAACATCGAAATGTATGGCCTGGTTAAAGATAAATCGAAAACTAATCAGTAGGCAATCGTACTTAAATACTGCAAATTATTAATTCACATTAATTTCATATTGATAATTCAGAAAATCAATTTCAAGCGCAGCACTGTCCAAATCCTTGAATAATTTTTGTTTTATGGCATCTTCTAATCCAGTCATTTCGCGATAATAATTTATTCCATTCCGAAGGTTCTGGTAAAAGGTAGCGTAAAATTTCTTTTTCTTATCAATCAAATTCTGTAGTGTATCTTCTTTGATCTGATCTTTCAGATAATCAATGTACAAATACAGTTCTGCTATAAACATATGTGGCCTGTTTGATTCTACTATCACATTGGTTCTACCATAAATATGATCTACCATTGTTTGTAAAGAAACCACATTTGAGAAGTTCACGATATTAGGACCGGGGCAAATTGTTACTGCATCCAGTTTGTTTACAAAGGTTTTGGAATAATTGATAGCAGCAGAATTACTCAACCCCACACACAAACATTCTTTCTCCAATAACTCATTCACCTGGCGTTTTAGTTCAGACACCGGTAAATTCATTGACTGTAATTGTTCAATTTTAAGTCGCTGATATTTAATAGAGGCCGTACAAATAGGTTCTTTGGTAAATTCTGTATT
Organism: Bacteroidota bacterium; assembly: GCA_043738705.1. Taxonomy (GTDB): domain Bacteria; phylum Bacteroidota; class Bacteroidia; order Chitinophagales; family Chitinophagaceae; genus Sediminibacterium. The sequence goes on along the minus strand of JAYUFN010000091.1, from coordinate 739 downwards.
AAAGCTTAAATGCTTTTCGGTGCAAGGGCTTCCAGGAATCCCTTTTTCGATACGAGCATATTTTTCTTTTGCAGAACTAGTTCCTTTCAGATAATGAAATCGAACGCCAAGTGGCGAATTACGACTTAGCATAATATCTTTATCTTTTGCAGAACACAATAATTTTAAAGTAGGCTCATCCACAGTTGTGGCTTCAGGCACCAATAAAAATGGAGTACCCCAGCCAGTGCTATCAAATTCATAATGCTTGTGTAAAAAAACATCTTCTTGGTGTGTACCGATACCGCCCTGCACCGAGAATACCATTTCAGGAGGGCATTTAAATTGTTTACCGCTTTTCTTTATTTGAGCTGCACTATAAATTTCAAATAATGCTTCAATCAGTTCCTTTCGATTTGTTTTAAACTCTTCCAAAATTGGTCCTAACAAAAAACCATCGGTTGCAAATGCATGTCCACCGCAATTCAAACCAGATTCGACCCTAAATTCGCTGACCCAGATTCCTTTTTTTGCAAGGTATTTACCTTGTATCAATGCGGAGCGATAATCACTCACTTTAATAACTACTTTTTTATCAAAGCGCCCATTTTCATTCACATCAAATTCTTTACATTGCTCCAAATAATTGTACAACCTTGGGTTTAATCCTGCTGAAAAAATAATTGATGAATGCGTAAGATTACTTTTTACATAACCCCTTAAAGCAGATACTGCATCCGATCCGTCGGCGATGGGTTCA
>JAYUFN010000090.1:0-2326 GCA_043738705.1 Bacteroidota bacterium | reverse complement strand
CACTTGATACCGTTTATTCGCAGCTTACTCAAGGATTGGCTAAAGAAGAAGTAGATAGAATTATACGATTAATAAAAAAATTGGGATTTGCACTCACACATCCGATGATGCAAGTTGGTGATAAGGAAAGTCCGTTGCTTAAAGGATTACAAGAATTTCAGGAACACCTCGGTGGAAGGCTTACAATTATGCTTCTAACCTCAATTGGATCTGGAATAGAAGTTCACGAAATAGATCCGATTCAACTACAAAAAGCTAGCACTTTATTAGCTAATTATGAGCACTAAAATTGATAGTTATGCAGACCAATTCAGGCCATTTAACTTATTGTACAAATATTCATGCAGGTGAATCATGGAAGGACCATTTTGCTGCATTACAACTTTATTTTCCTCAAATCAAATCATCTATATCCCCAAAACAACCAATGGGGATTGGTCTTCGTTTATCTAATCAAGCAAGCCTTGAATTAGAAAATCCAGACCAACTAAATGCTTTTAAGAACTGGCTTGATCAATCTGATGCTTATGTATTTACGATGAACGGTTTCCCTTATGGTGGTTTTCATCATACAAGAGTTAAAGATCAGGTACACGCACCAGACTGGACTACAAGGGATCGAGTAGAATATACACTCCGAATGTTTGGCATACTTACAGAACTATTACCAGCAGGTATGGATGGAGGGATCTCTACATCTCCACTTACCTACAGGCATTGGCATGCAACTGAAGAACAAAAAAAACTAGTTACCAAAAAAGCTACAGAAAATATCCTTGAGATTATTTCAGATTTGATTCGTATAAAAAAACAAACAGGAAAAATTCTTCATCTTGATATTGAACCAGAGCCAGATGGGATGCTTGAAACGGGAACAGAATTTTTGAATTGGTACGAGTCGTTTTTACTTCCATTAGGCATACCATTCATCATGAAAACATTTGGAGTTTCTGAAGAGGAATCAGCCAATTTAATTCGCAAGCATGTTTGTATCTGTTATGATGTTTGCCATTTTGCAATTGGCTATGAGGATCATGAAGCAATGGTAAAAGAGTTTATTAAAAAAAGGATTAGAATAGGTAAGTTTCAGATCAGTGCAGCACTCAAATCCGAGATGCCGACTGAAAAAGAAAATCGCATTAAAATCAAAGAAGCTTTTACACATTACAATGAACCTGTTTACTTACACCAAGTAGTAGCTAGGAAATTAAATGCTACTGTTCTCAGGTATCCAGATCTTAATGAAGCATTAAATGACTTTACCAATATTGATGTTGTTGAATGGAGGGCGCATTATCATGTGCCTATTTTTGAGTTAAACTATGGATTGCTTCAATCAACGAATGAGGATATAAAAAAAGTGTTAGCACTACATCAACAATTGGGACTTACTCAACATTTGGAAGTGGAAACTTATACTTGGGAAGTCCTTTCACCAGAGGTTCGACTCCCTATTGAGCAATCCATCATTCGAGAATTAGAATGGGTATTAAAGCAATTAGAAATTCATTAAATCCAAACTGATGCAAAAAACAGTGGTCATAGATATTGTAGGACTATCCCAGATGCTTTTAGGAGATCAAACCCCTTTCCTATCCCGTTACATTGCAGATAGAAAACTAAAGTATATCAAGCCTATGCTGCCTGCTGTTACTACATCGGTGCAGTCAACTTATCTTACTGGTGAGTGGCCTAGTAGCCATGGTATTGTTGGTAATGGTTGGTATGATGTCACAGAATCAGAAATCAAGTTTTGGAAACAATCCAACCATTGGGTAACTGGTGAAAAGATTTGGGATAGGGCAAAAAAAGAAGACCCATCTTTTACCTGTGCACAAATGTTCTGGTGGTATAATATGTATAGCTCAGCTGATTATTCAGTAACTCCTCGACCAAATTATTTGGCCGATGGGCGAAAGATGCCAGACTGTTATTCAGAGCCAGCTAGTTTACGTGATGAGCTGCAAGAGAAACTTGGAACATTTCCACTTTTTCAATTTTGGGGTCCGGGTGCCAATATCAAATCAACTCAATGGATTGCAGATGCATCGATCTACACCAATGAAAAATATAATCCAACGCTTACATTAATCTATCTACCCCACTTAGATTATTGTTTACAAAAATTTGGTCCAAATATTCCATTGATTGCAAAAGAACTAGGTGAGATTGACCGCGTTGCAGAACAACTAGTTCGCTATTACGAATCAAAAAATGCAAAAATAATTTTGCTTTCTGAATATGGAATAAGTCCAGTGCATACACCCATTTACTGTAATAGAATTCTTCGCAATGAAGGATTGTTACAAATAAGAATAGAAAGAGG
>JAYUFN010000089.1:0-2326 GCA_043738705.1 Bacteroidota bacterium | reverse complement strand
CAGCAGATTGTATTCGCTGAATGTATCTATTTCAATATCTCCAAAAGGCTCTTTGCTAAGTTCAGTTTTGAATTCAGCTAACCCTTGTTCACTACTTTTTTTCATCAGATCCATGTCCAATAACTGCACAGTAGGAACCATCGGATCAACACTTACAGGTGCCTGATAAGCATTGTACAACACGATCCTGTTTACCGCAATTTGATTCGCCAATGCCAATGCATATTTTGCCGCATTGTGAGCCGTACTGGAAAAATCTGTGGGAACTAATATCGTTTTCATAATACTGATTTGTATTATAAAGCTAGACTGTTTCTACTCAATAAACAATGATATAAGTCAGCAAAGTTTTTGATTTCTGGGAATAAAAATGTTTATCAAAAAAATAGTATCGAATATTGCTGAAATAGTTGCTATACCTATAGATTTTCGATGATCCCGGCAATGCCCTGACCGCCTCCCACACAAGCCGTAACCATCCCATATTTCTTATTCAATCGTTTCATATCATTGAGTATCTGAACGGTTAATTTACAACCAGTACATCCAAGCGGATGCCCTAAAGCAATTGCCCCACCGTTGATATTCACGATATCCTGATTCAATCCAAGGGTACGAATGACCGCAAGTGATTGAGAAGCAAATGCTTCATTTAATTCGATCAGATCAATGTCTAAAATATTCATATTGGCCTGCTTCAAAACTTTTGGAATAGCAGCAACCGGACCAATTCCCATCAATCTTGGTTCTACGCCAGCAGAAGCACAGTTCACCAAACGACCAATTGGTTTTAATCCCAATTCCACTACCATCCTTTCGCTCATTACAATTACGAAAGCGGCACCATCACTAGTTTGTGATGAATTACCTGCGGTTACAGAACCGCCAATAGCAAATGCAGGTTTTAATTTCGCCAATACCTCTGGACTTGTTTCTAAACGCACTCCTTCATCCGTATCAACTATATAATTTCTGATCGCTTTTTTGCCCTTTTCGTTTACATAAGTTTCTTCTACATTAATCGGCAGGATACCCGATTTAAAATAACCTTCTTGAATCGCTTTAGCAGCCTTCTGGTGCGACTGTGTTGCAAAGAGATCTTGATCTTGTCTGTTTACATTAAATTCTTTGGCTACAGCTTCAGCCGTTAATCCCATACTCAAATAATAGTCTGGCTCGTCTTTGGCAATGCTGTATGCCGGAACGGTTTTCCATCCTGCTGTTGGCACAAGACTCATGCTTTCGGTTCCACCGGCAATAATACATTCAGCCATTCCGGTACGAATTTTAGCCGTTGCCAAAGCAATCGCTTCTAATCCACTGGCACAATAGCGATTGATGGTGAATCCGGCTACTTCGATACCAAGTGCACGTGCAGAAATGATCCTCCCAAACTGCAATCCTTGCTCAGCCTCTGGTACAGCATTTCCCACTATCACATCGTCGATCCTTTTGGTGTCGAGTTGTGGAATGGTTGCTGTTAATCCTTTGATCACTTCTACAGCCAGATCGTCGGGGCGAAAAAAACGGAATCCGCCTTTTTTACTTTTGGTAACCGCAGTACGATAGCCGGCAACGATATATGCTTCCTGCATCATGATTTTGTTTTTTTCTGACCAAATGTAGGGAAAATTAAAATAAAAGTTGTTTATGCAACTATTAATTTTTGCCTCCTCCTTCTTTATCTTCGCAAGATGATCTATCCCATTGTTCGCAACCTGCTTTTTAATTTTCCTCCTGAAAATGTGCACCATTTTACGATGAGCCAGTTGCAAAGAGCCTGCAATATTAACACTACCCGAAAACTAATTCAAAAGCAGTTTTGCTATAATGATCCTTCTTTAGAAAAAGACTTATTTGGGCTTCATTTTAACAACCCTGTTGGCTTAGGAGCTGGCTTTGACAAGAATGCACTTTACTTGAAAGAATTAGCGTGTTTGGGATTTGGATTTGTTGAGATAGGAACTGTAACGCCACTTGCACAAGATGGTAATCCTCAACCAAGATTATTTCGTTTGCCAAAAGACAAAGCATTGATCAACCGCATGGGATTCAACAATGGGGGTGTAAAGGAGGTAAAGAAACGTTTGATAGAATGGAATGATTCAAAAACAAAACAAGTTGGCTCATCGCTGATTGTTGGAGGAAATATTGGCAAGAATAAAATAACACCCAATGAGGATGCGTGGAAAGATTATGAGATTTGTTTTCAGGAATTATTTGAAGCGGTAGATTATTTTGTAGTCAACGTAAGTTCTCCTAATACTCCTGGCTTACGTGAATTACAAGAAAAAGATTCGCTCTTAAAAATTTTGGGTAATCTTCA
>JAYUFN010000088.1:0-2329 GCA_043738705.1 Bacteroidota bacterium | reverse complement strand
GTATTTCCATGAATATTTTAAAACAATCAATAGGCAATAAAGCCAAAGCCTTCTCTGGCCATTCAACAAAACATATGCAGCCTGAATTTAAAGTATCTTCTACCCCAGCCTGAATAGCTTCTTCCTCGTCGCGTAAGCGATACCAATCCATATGATAAATAGTTCCAGCTTCAGGACTTTGGTATTCATTGATGATAGCAAAACTGGGACTGCTAACGGAATCTTTTACGCCCAAAATAGTACACAGTGCATGAATAAAACTGGTTTTACCAGTACCCATAGTTGCATAAAAAATCCATACTTTTTTATGCCTTCCTTCTTTCCAGATTGCCTGAGCAACCGCATTTATCTGTGCAAGTTCAAATATTGCGTCCATCCTACAAAGATAAAGAACCACGCGAGATGCAGTCCCATCTTGATTTTTGTAATTTTTGCCGCCACGATGTAAAAATAATATCTCTTTTTCGAAAGTTAAGAAATTGGGGTTTTAGTACCTTTGCCGCAAACAAATGCGATTCAAAAGCATTTAAAAATATTTCATCATGGAGAAAGTGAACTGGAAAGTAGAGGGAATGAGCTGCACAAATTGTGCCCTTTCAATAAATAAATACCTTACCGATAAAGGTATGCAAGACGTAAAAGTGAATTTTATTGGTGGCGATGTTAGCTTCGAAATTATCGTAGATACTTCAAAACAAGCACTGGCTAAGGGAATAGAAGGCATGGGCTACCAAGTAGATACTGGCGAATTATCTGATGTAAAAAGACCAAGAAAAATATTCAAAAATCATTTACAAAGGTTTTTATTCTGTTTTGTATTTACTGCACCCTTAATGCTACATATGATTCCAGCTGTACATATCCATTTTTTAATGGATCCATCTGTACAGCTAGCTTTAACGATACCTGTTTTTATTGTAGGGATGGATTTTTTTGGTCGTAGTGCAATTCATAGCCTTTTAAAAGGCATCCCAAATATGAACGTACTAATTACATTGGGATCTGTTGCTGCTTTTGGGTATAGTTTATATGGAACATTAATAGGTGATGCTGCACATTATCTATTTTATGAAACTGCAACAACAATCATCACCTTGGTTTTTCTAGGTAATTGGCTCGAAGATAAATCGGTAGAAACTACACAGGCCGCTTTAAAAAAATTAGCGGTATCGCAAAAAGTGATGGCAAACATGATCGCCTACGATGATGCGCATCAGGAACACATTTTTCCGATTGAAAATAAAAATTTAAAAGTGGGCGATCTTGTATTGATTAATGCGGGCGAACCAGTGCCAATGGATTGTAAAATTTTATGGGGAGAAGCAAGTATCAATGAATCAATCATTACGGGAGAAAGTATTCCTGTTGAAAAGAAACTGAACGATCTATTAATTGGTGGCAGTACAATCGAAAATGGTACCATCAAAGCATATATCACCGCTGTTGGAGAGAATACCGTTTTATCGAATATTTTAAAATTGGTTAAAGCTGCCCAATCCGAGAAACCTCCAGTTCAACAATTGGCAGATAAGATCAGCGCCATATTTGTTCCTGTTGTTGTTAGCATTGCAATAGTTACTTTACTCGCGAATTATTTTATTGGAAATCATAGCTTCAGCGAAAGCTTATTGCGTGGTATTGCAGTGCTTGTTATTTCCTGTCCTTGTGCAATGGGACTTGCAACACCTGCTGCAATTGCAGTTGGACTAGGTAGGGCTGCAAATAATGGAATCTTATTTAAAAATGCAAAGAGTCTTGAAATTTTTAAAGATATTAAGCAAGTCGTTTTCGATAAGACTGGAACATTAACGACAGGCAAATTTGTGATTCAAGGTTTTAAGGTCGTTGGTGAATCAACTCCTGATAAAATCAATCAGTTTAAGCAGATCGCCTATTCACTGGAAAAATATTCTACCCATCCAATTGCTAAATGTATCAGTAAAGATTGGAAAACTAAAGATGAAATTCGTTGGGTTAAAGTGGATGAACAAAAAGGATTGGGTATGGTAGCTACAGATAAAGCTAGCAACCGATATGCCGCTGTGTCGTTCAAGGGCGCAGGAGAATTTACGAAAGACCTTTCTCACAATGTGTATATCATTTATAACAATGCACTCTTGGGATGGATTGATGTAGCAGACGAAATCAGGTCAGAAGCTGCTCATGTTATTGAAATGCTTCGTTCAAAAGGGATCAGAACCATTTTATTAAGTGGAGATAAAAAAGAAAATTGCGAAAAAGTTGCCACTTTACTTCAAATCGATGAATGGCATGCTGAACAATCCCCCGAACAAAAACTGGAAGCGATAGCAAATTATAATTCAAAAGA
>JAYUFN010000087.1:0-6517 GCA_043738705.1 Bacteroidota bacterium | reverse complement strand
AGGAATAGATGGTAAACTTGCACCCATCAAACAATGCGACAGTCTTGGTGGTTATCTGAATCATACGATTCCGGTTGGAGTAGGAATTCAGGATAGTTCAGCAGCATTGATTCCCTATTTAATTTCATTTACAGAACCTTTTATTTTGTTATCATCCGGAACTTGGTGTATCAGTTTAAATCCGTTTAACCATTTTGATTTAACAGAAGATGAATTGAAGCAAGATTGTTTGTGTTTTATTTCTTTCAAAGGAAACCCAGTGAAGGCATCCAGATTATTTGCGGGATATGAGCATGAACAGGCAATAAAAAAACTAGCTGAACAATTCAATAAACCGCAAGACTATTATACAACTGTGTCTTATAATGCAAGTCTTTTAACGAATGTGGTTGATCAAACTTACGAATCTGCTTATCATCATTTGATCTCAGGCATTATTCAACAACAAGTAATCAGCACCAACTTAGTATTAGCAAGTACCAATGTTCAAAAAATATTTGTAGATGGTGGATTCAGTAAGAACCCCATTTATATGCAATTACTAACAGACAATTTTCCGGGCATTGAAATATATGCTGCTAGTATACCTCAAGCATCTGCTCTAGGAGCAGCATTAGCGATCCATCATCACTGGAATGAAAAGAAGATACCTACAGATATTATTGTGTTAAAATATTATTCTTCTACCATTCACTTTTAATAAATAATAGTTATCCATGAAAAAGTGGGACATTGATTTGGTATCATGAAGCATCAAACTTAGCCAAACCAACGATGAGTATTTCCCCTGTAAATGGAGAGTAACCATTTTTGGAACTCCCCATTTATTTTGTAAAGATTGCAATATGTGCTGTAATAAAAATAGCATCAACTTCTTTTAATTAAGAATCGATTCTTTAGCCATCCACGAATCAAATATCCTTGAGTGCCAGTAACTAAATATGCAATCATCATGCAGCCTGCAAATGCCATAAAAATGGCAAGTAATAATTTTGAAAACTTTCGAACAAAAACTACATAGAGGATATTAGCGATGTATATCATAATTATTTGCTAATGAGTTCAAATAATTCTTTATCCAATTGAGGCTTCACTTCGCATGTATTATTAAAATGCATAGTGGCCGTATTGTTTATATTAAAAGTAGGCCAATTAGGTAATGCTTTGTGATTCGGATTGCCAGTACGTGCAAAACTAATCCAAGCATCACTCATTTTAGCTGCCAAAGCATATGCTTCTTTAGTACCTCCTGTCATTTCTTCGCAACGACTAATATTGTTGAAGACAAAAGGTAATTCCATACAATGCATTGCTTTGTATTTACCATCCATGATGGGCGATTGCCAAGTAAATAAATACATATAAACTGGTGCTGCATTTAATGCTGATTTTTCTTTTGCTTGCGATACTGCTCCTGGACGAAACCTCACATCCACATCTATTAAATCGGAAGGTTTGGTATCACTAGGATATGCTTTCTTAACTGCTGCGATATAGGCATCAGCTTTATCTCCCTGCTGTTTTTTAATATAAGCAATCACTTTATCAACCGGCTCATCAGTCATGCCACCAAATAATGAAGGCATGAATTCATTTTTTACGGTACCAATCAAAAGAGGTACATCTTTTGATAATTCAAATGCTTGTTTTGAAAAAAGTTGATAAGGAAGATCTTCGCCATCAATGCTTGGTCCCCAACTTAATCCAAATCCAGGTATGGTTTTGCCTTCTGCTTTCATTTTATCAGCAATTACTTTTAACGCTTTTTTACCTGCATTGCTTAATTGTTGATAGGGAATAGTTTGTAATCGATCTACTTCTGTGGCCTGAAGATTTAATTCTTTCATTACTTCTGCAGTAATAGCTTGTGATGTGTTTTTTTCGAGCATCTCCGATCTGAAAGACCCGCTCTCATTGATAGCTTTATGAAATAATCCTTTCGCTGAAGGCATCGCCATTAAAGTATTTACTTTGGCTCCACCACCTGACTGGCCAAACACTGTTACATTGTTTGGATCCCCACCGAAGTTGGCAATATTTGCTTTTACCCATTCAAGCGCTGCTTTAATATCTAAAATGCTTAGGTTGGCTGAGTGCTTGTATTTTTCTCCAAATGCAGAGAGGTCTAAATAACCCAATATATTTAATCGATGATTAATTGAAACTACTACTACATCGCCTCTCTTCGCTAAATTTTCACCATCGCATGAAGGTAATTCCTGCGAAGAACCAGCAGTAAATCCTCCACCATGTATCCAAAATAGTACCGGCCTTTTTTTAGTGTCATTAATACCAGGAGTCCAAACATTTAAACGCATACAATCTTCACTGGTATAACCCCAATCATGATGAAATACAAATTCACTTTCGTCCTGAACAGAATTTGTTGGATCCATTAATGGAGCAACGGGTCCATAAGTCAAGGAACTTCGCACTGTATTCCAAGGTGTTGGTTTTTGAGGTGCTTCAAAACGCTTTGCAACTGCATATGGAATACCTTTATAAGTGTATATCGAACTATGAATATAGCCCCGAATTTTTCCTGCATCTGTATTAGTAACAGCAATGTCTTTTCCTGTTTTTATTTGAGCGGAAGCTAAAAGACTGATAAAAATTAACAATAAAAAGCAATCAATATTTTTTTTCATAGTAGCAATTTGCATTGGTTAAAATGATGGCTAATAAATATAAGTAAATTCAGATTGTTTTCTCTTAATTTGCGGCAATTGGCATTTTTTTGATACGAAATCGAAGTCTAAAACCTATTTTCATAACTGCTTGTTTTTAAAGTAAAAATTGCCAATTTGTATACTGAGTTTCAATAAATTAACTGTACTTTTCTTTTCTAAATTTCACCAATGCAATAACTTCTTTCTTTAACAACGATCGTTTTAGCAAATTTTTACGAAATTTGGTTTAAACGATAGCCTTTCGAAAATTCTAATGTTTTCTTTTGAATCAAATTTTTACTTATGAAAATATTAGTTATTGAGGACGAAAAAGAGCTATCCAATAGCATTTGTTCCTATCTTAAAAATGATAAATTCATCTGTGATGCCGTATATGATTATTACGACGCAATCAATCAGATAGAAAAATATGATTACGCATGTATCCTTTTAGATATCTCGTTACCCATGGGAAATGGATTAGAAATTTTAAAGAGATTAAAAGAAATAGGTAAAGCTGATGGAGTGCTAATAATTTCAGCTAAAAATTCACTAAACGATAAAGTATTAGGCCTTAATCTTGGTGCTGATGATTATCTGACCAAACCATTTCATTTACCAGAGCTTTCTGCTAGGGTTGGTTCAATTATTCGTCGAAAATTTTTTGAAGGAAAAAATAAAATTGTAGTTGGGGATATTAAAATCGATATTGATCACAAAGTCATTTCAAGTAATAATGGAATTATTGATTTTACAAGAAAAGAGTATGAGTTATTATTATTTTTTGTAAGTAATAAAAATAAAGTCATTACTAAAGAGGCAATTGTAGAGCATCTTTGGGGAGAACATATTGATATGTCGGATAACTACGATTTTATTTATACGCATATTAAAAACATGCGAAAAAAAATTGCTCAAGCGGGATGTAAAGATTATATCAAAGCAGTACATGGAATGGGATATATATTTAGCCCAGATCAAAAAGATAAAATTCCAAAGCAAAAATGAAGTTACTAAACAAATACTCTTTTGTGAATTTGGTAGTAATGATTTTCATTTTCGTTCTATCTAGTGTTTTGATCTATTTACTTATACAACTCATTCTGGTAAGGGAAATGGATGCTGATTTAAGTGGGATAGAAGTAAAAATTACGGACTATGTCAAGCAATATAATGCCTTCCCTCAAGGTAATCCATTAGATGAAGAACGTTTAAGCTTTGAAGTAATGCCTAAAGGGGAACCTGCTAGAAATGTAAAGCTGGTGGAACTTTTCAGTAGCCGTGAAAAGAAATTACACAATTTCAGGAAACTTGAATTTCCCCTCTTCTATAATGAAAAATGGTATCGCGTTACAATTGCAAAACCTGTTGAAGGAATGCACCATCTCTCTCGTGCTTTGTTTATTGTATCATTAACTACCATTTTAATTATTATACTTATTTCTTTATTTCTAAATCGATTTTTTTTAAGCAAGCTATGGCAGCCCTTTTATGAGTCTATTAGTATTATGCGTAATTTCAAAATTGGAGCTTCTGATTCGCTATCCTTTCCTAAAACAGATATTGAAGAATTTTCATTCATGAATGAGGGTCTGTCTATTGCAAGTAATAAAGCAAAAAAAGATTACTTGTTATTAAAAGAATTTACTGAAAACGCATCTCATGAAATGCAAACGCCACTGTCCATCATTCGATCTAAATTAGATGTACTGATTCAGGATAAAGAACTTTCCGAAAAACAAAGTGAACTTGCAAAAGGAGCTTATGCTTCAATCAAAAAATTAGCAAGACTTAATCAATCACTCTTACTTTTAGCAAAAATCGAAAACCAACAATTTGATATCAATCAATATATTAACCTCGAAAAAAAAGTATCTGAAAAAGTCAACCAGTTTTATGAGCTATGGGAGAGCCATGAAATAAAAACTAGAATTGAACTGAATAATAGTTCAATAAAAATGAATGCCGAATTGATAGAAATTCTTTTGAATAATTTATTTAGTAATGCAATAAACCATAATTTAGTGCCTGGTTATATATTTATTGAACTAGGTACGAATCATTTTGTTATAAAGAATGCAGGTGCATCTGAACCTTTAGACCAATCGCGCCTTTTTAATCGATTTTATAAAGCTTCTTCGAATAGTAGCAGAAATGGACTAGGCCTATCAATTATAAGCCAAATTTGCAAAGTCTCGAACATTAAACTGAATTATTCATACGAGTCTGATCTTCATAACTTTAGATTACAATGGGAATCCAATTCTGAGTAAATTCTGAAGATTGTCTTACTTAAATATTAACTAATCGTCAACATACAATTAATTCTTTCTCAGTAGGTTCTCCTACAGTTTGAGCAGACTAATATTGCCTCAATTAATAGACGCAATATGGTATTGTCTTCTGTGTTCAAAAAACTGAACATCACTTTCTTTTTAGGACTTTTTAGTTTTTTAACCAATGCTTCTGATATACGAGGTCATGTTTATGATGATCGTTCAAAAGAACAATTGATTGGAGCTTCTATTTCTTTGCAACCTTCCAAACTTAGTACTTTTACATCGCTTGATGGTCTCTTCGCTTTTAAGGATATTGCTCCGGGTAAATATTATTTGCATATAACTTATATAGGCTATAATGATTTAGATACTACTATAGTAGTTGATGGAAAAAATAGCATTAGCCTTGATCTTTTTTTAAAAATAAAAGGGTCTAATCTTTCCGGAGTAACTGTTAATGCTGTTGCTAACGGAAGTACAGATGAGTATGCCAATCGCAGAGAACAGACCGCAAATAGCATCGTCAATATTGTTTCCGCTAACACAATTGCGATATCTCCTGATATCACTGTTGCGAATGTAATGCAACGAATCTCCGGTATATCAATTGAACGGAGTAGTTCAGGTGATGGACAATACGCCATTATTAGAGGGATGGACAAACGTTATAATACTACTTTGGTGAATGGTGTTAAAATACCTAGCCCCGACAATAAAAATCGATATGTTCCTTTAGATATATTTCCAGCTGAATTATTAGATCGAATAGAAGTTATTAAGTCTTTAACTCCTGATATGGAAGCCGATGCTGCAGGTGGCGTTATTAATTTGGTGATGAAAAATGCTCCATCAACTTTTAAAATGGAAGGGAATATTTCTACTGGGTATAGCCAAATCTATTTAGATAGAGATCTTAGTACTTTTTCTACAAACACTGTTAATAAAAAATCTCCTGCTGAAATAACTGGTCCGAACTCCTATGCCCCAATTAGTGCTTTCCCATCTAATAATTTAATTGCTAATTCGGGTAAAGCACCATTAAATCAAAATTTTAATTTAACTGTAGGTGATCGTTTTATGCATGATAAACTAGGCGTGATTATTTCTGGAACAAATCAAACTGCATATCGTGGAAGTAATTCCAGTATCTTATTACAGAGCCCGACAGTTCCGCCTGTAACAGATCCTAGTCAGGCTCAACAACCAGCTTTTTCAGATATCTATGATCGTCATTATAATTCAAAAATAAATCGTTCTGGAGTTGAAGCGAAATTAGATTATAGTTTCAATGCCCATAATTCAATCAGTTTATTTGCTACTTTTTTGCAATTAAATGAGAGGAGAACTAGGCTCACGAACGATTCGCTTTTGGGTGGATATTCTACTGCCAATGGCTATGTTGGTTCATATGCGATTTATCATAAAACGGAAACTAGATCGGACTTACAAAACATTTTTAATACTACCCTTCAAGGAATTAATAAATTGAGTAACGCAGTTAGTGCAGATTGGTCTTTGGTAATGTCTCAAGCAAAAAGACAAGTTCCAGACATTGCTCAATTCTCATAT
>JAYUFN010000086.1:0-6538 GCA_043738705.1 Bacteroidota bacterium | reverse complement strand
TAATTCTTTCAAATATAATTACGTTGGTATCTACTGCTAAACCAATGGTCAATACCAATCCGGCAATTCCTGGAGCAGTAAGTGTAAAGCCTAATGCACTTAAGATACCGATGGTAAACAATAAGTTTAATATCAAAGCAATATTAGCCACCCATCCTCCAGTATTGAAATACAATAACATTAAACCGAAGATTACTAAAAAGGATATTAGAAAGGCCATTGCGCCGCCTTTGATTGATTCTTTACCAAGTGTTGGTCCAACTTGTTGCTCAGCTACAATACGCGCTGGAGCAGTTAGTTTACCGCTGGTTAATAATTCTGAAAGATCTTGCGCTTCTTTAATGGAATAGCTACCACTGATTTGTGAGTTTCCAGTTGTAATTGGATCGTTCACGTTCGGGGCCGAGTAAACAAAATTATCTAGTACAATTGCTATTGGCTTGTCTACGTTACGAGTAGTCATTTTAGCCCAGATATTGGTACCGATTTTATCCATATTCATTTTGATGGCGATACGTCCTCTTTCGTCGTAATCCTGCCCTGCATTGGTAACGTGATCACCTTCTAATTCAGCCTGACCGTTATCCAATGTTTTGATTGCATACAACATCAAAATATCTTTTGCTTTGGTATCAGACGCTTCCATCTTACCATACATAAATACTAGGTTAGAAGGGAATTTGTTTTTAACCATATCCATTCTCAGAAAGTCGTTTAACCTGCCAGTATCTTTTGTTTGGATATAACCAATATTTGACGAAAATATAGTTTTACCGCCACGTCCCTGATAAGGTTGCGTAAACTTGATTAAACGAACGATAGGAGATTCGTTAAGCTTAGTTTTAGAAGTATCTTTTTTTGCTACCGAAGATTTGTTGGTATCAGTACCAATATTAGAAATTGTTGCAGTTTTAGTAGTATCTGCTTTCTTATTTGATGCAACTGATGCAACAATAACAGTATCTTTTTTAACTTTCGCGGTGTCGGTTACTTTTGAACCATTTAAATAATCTTGAACAGCTTTATCTGCAGCAACGATTCCACTCTGCAAGTCTTTGCTTTCTAAAGTATACATTTCGAAGAACTGTAAGTTAGCAGTTGCTTGTAAGTATTTACGTACTCGCTCTTTATCATTGATGCCAGCTAACTCTATATTGATAATACTTTTAGCCGGATCAGGATTAATATTTGGAGAAGATACTCCAAACTGATCAATACGGGTACGCAGAATACGGTATGTATTATTAAAAGCAGCAGTGGCCTGTGTTCTTAAATAATCGATTACCTTATCATCTGAGTCGTCTAGTTTAACTTTTCCATTACTACGGGTATAAAAATAGTCAGCCAGTTTTGTAGTAGGCTTTACTTTAAACAATTCTTCTTTGAATAAAGTGATCAAGTCTGCACCACTATTAGCTTTTCTTTCAACAGCTTTGTCTAATGCTTTTAAAAAGATGGGATCTTTTGTATAATTAGCTAAAGATTTGATTAGATCACTCAGACCAACTTCCATAGTTACACTCATACCACCTTGAAGATCCAGGCCTAATAAAAGTTCCTTTTCTTTAGCACTTCTATAAGTGGTAAAGCCAAAAGCTAGTTTAACGTCTTTGGTACTGTCGAGCAAACGTTGTAAGCGCTCTTTTTTTAGTTCTTTTAAACTGTCTGCATATACAGACTGTTGTTCCTTGTTTCCTGGGTATTTTTGATCAGGGTTTGAAAACTGCTTCAGCCAACTATCGGCTTTAGTTTCCATATCACTTTCATGGTTACGAACAATCCATGTAAAGGATAATTGATACAGGCAGATCAAAATCAGAGAAATCGCGAAGAAGCGCACTAAACCTTTCAGTTGCATATTAGTAACGGTTTACAAAATTTTTTAGAGCGGCAAAGATAGGGGATTGGTAATGAATAATGCATTACCTGAATAGATTGGTTTTAAAAGAATCCCCAAGGAGCTAAAAAATACGAAAAACAAGTGAAAATATGAATTTCTACTTGTTTTTCGGCCTTGAATATTTAGGTTAACTATTTTCTAATTATTGTACATCTACCAGAGTAACATCAAAAAATAGGGGTGTGTTTGATGGTATGTTTTGTCCTGCACCGGCACAGCCATATGCCAACGAAGATGGAATCACAAGCTTTATTCTACCGCCTTTTTTAATCAATGGCAGTCCAATTTTCCATCCATCTATCAATGAATTCAATACCCAGCCTGTTACTGCCGGATTGGTTTGAGAATCGAAAACGCTTCCGTTGAAGAGCTTACCAGTATAAGTGATAAATACTTTCGATGTGCTTGTTGGATTTGCTCCCGTTCCTGGATTTATTACTTCATAAAGAAGTCCAGAGCTATTCTCTATATAATTGATTGCGTTGGTTGTGCAATAACTAATTAACATTTGTTTTTCTGAAGCAACTGTAGCTGGAGAACATCCAGTATCTGCTTTTCCACAAGAAACAGTGGCAAAACAAGCAAATAAAAGAATCACCCAAACAAAAATCAATTTTCTCATGTATCTATTTTAAAGTTATTAGACGCCATTTATATAACTAAGGCTGCATCTCTTTATTTAATTCTGCCTTTTTTTTTCGAGCGAGTATAGACAAATAACGTTGCTCCTTCATTTCCCATTGATAATTTCTATAGAAAAAAGCCATAAAAAGCGATAGTCCCATGATGGCAATCAGAAATAAAAAAGGGCTTAAGCTGCTGCTTACTTGCATATCTGCTCGTTGGTACCAGCCTAAATAAATGACTCCCAAAATCCCAATCCCAATTGCAAAGCCTACGGAAAGGCCTTTTAAAAAAGGTCGTGTAGATGTTTTATTTTTTAGCCTATTTACAGCCCAATATTCAAAAAAAATTAAGTCATCCTTCTCCTGCATTTACAAATTTAACTAAAACGTTAGAAAACAAAGACAGCTCGGTAGAGAGATTAGGTTTATTTATTAAATTTAGATAGCTTGAAAAGAAAATCATTTATGGATTGGTTAAAAAAATATGGAATTGCCCTTTTTTTAATAATAATATTATTTCATTGTATTGCTATCTTTTTGGAATGGAGTGCTATTCGTTTTTATTCTAAACTCCTAATTATTCCATTTTTGATACTCCTCATGAGTTTAAATATGCGAGGAGGGGTTGGTCTGAGCAGTCTCAAATTACTTCCATTAATTGCATTAACAGCTTCATTTATGGGCGACCTATTTTTGAGTTTTACCGATGCACAATTTTTTCTTTGGGGGATGTTGAGTTTTATAATCACTCATATTTGTAATAGCATTTATTTTTTTAAATTAAATCCACTTCGTTTAAAACGTCTTAAATATGCCACTATTTGCAGTTTAATATTAGCCATTATCTGTTCCCTAATCGTTTATACAATTAAGGATAGTTTAGGCACTTTTTTTATTCCCATCATGGTTTACATGGTAATTATTGGATCCATGACAGTGCTAGCTTCAAATCTATTGGCGAATGATTTATACGCCCATCTTGCCTTGCAATACTTTATACCTGGGGCAGTATTATTTGTAATGTCAGATGGTATCTTAGCACTGAATAAGTTTAGTTTAAAGGAACCATTATTTGACGTGATTGTAATGTTAACCTATGGCCTTGCACAATTATATCTTGTAATGGGGTTTTATAAAACTCACGAAATGAGCATGCAATCTGAAAAATAAAAAATCCCTGATACATTTAGTAACAGGGATTTTATGGATAGTGGATGTACCACAATTGTTTAGATTAATAACCCATACCGCCCATATCAGGAGCACCGCCACCGTGTGATGCAGATTCTGGTTTTGGTTTATCTGCGATTACGCACTCAGTTGTTAACAACATTGCGGCAATTGATGCAGCATTTTCCAATGCTACACGAGTAACTTTAGTAGGATCGATAACCCCTGCTTTAAATAGGTTCTCGTAAACTTCGGTACGTGCATTGAAACCGAAATCGTCTTTTCCTTCTTTTATTTTCTGTACAACAATCGAACCTTCGATACCGCTGTTTACAACGATTTGACGCAATGGTTCTTCAATTGCTCTTTTAACAATTTGGATACCAGTTGTTTCGTCTTCGTTAGCACCTTTCAATTTTTCTAATGAAGCAACAGCACGGATGTAAGCTACACCACCACCAGGTACGATACCTTCTTCAACTGCAGCGCGCGTTGCGTGTAAAGCATCATCAACACGGTCTTTCTTTTCTTTCATTTCAAGTTCCGTAGCAGCACCAACATATAACACGGCAACACCACCACTTAATTTAGCCAAACGCTCTTGTAATTTTTCGCGATCATAATCTGAAGTGGTATTTTCAACCTGAGCCTTGATTTGATTAACACGAGCAACGATATCAGCTTTTTTTCCTTTACCACCAATAACAGTTGTATTGTCTTTGTCGATTGTAATAGAAGCTGCCTGACCTAAATAAGTAAGGTCTGCATTCTCTAATTTAAAGCCTTGTTCTTCACTAACTACAATACCAGCAGTAAGGATAGCAATATCAGTTAACATTTCTTTTCTACGGTCACCGAAACCTGGAGCTTTTACAGCTGCCACTTTCAAAGTGCCACGTAATTTATTTACAACCAGTGTAGCCAATGCTTCTCCTTCAAGGTCTTCTGCAATAATTACCAACGGACGACCGCTTTGAGCAACTTTTTCCAAAATGTGCAAGATATCTTTCATAGCGCTGATCTTCTTATCGTAAATCAGGATATAAGGATTTTGTAATTCAACTTCCATTTTTTCGCTATTTGTAACGAAGTAGGGAGAGATATAACCGCGATCGAATTGCATACCTTCCACCACATCAACTGTAGTATCAGTTCCTTTTGCTTCTTCAACTGTAATAACACCTTCCTTTCCAACTTTTGCCATTGCTGTAGCAATTAGTTTCCCGATTTCGCTATCGCTATTGGCGGAGATAGTTGCTACTTGTTCAATTTTTTTTGAATCATTACCTACAGTCTGAGATTGTGCTCTTAAACTTTCAATTACTTTAGCAACAGCCTTATCGATACCCCGTTTCAAATCCATTGGGTTTGCGCCAGCAGCTACATTTTTTAAACCTTCGCTAATAATTGCTTGAGCCAAAACAGTAGCAGTTGTAGTTCCATCACCTGCGATGTCTGCAGTTTTAGAAGCTACTTCTTTCACCATCTGTGCACCCATGTTTTCAATTGGGTCTTCAAGTTCAATTTCTTTTGCAACAGTAACACCATCTTTAGTTACTTGTGGAGCACCGAATTTTTTTTCGATAACCACGTTTCTACCTTTTGGTCCAAGTGTTACTTTAACTGCGTTGGCCAAAGTGTCAACGCCTTTCTTCATTTTATTTCTTGCTTCGATATCGAAGAAAATTTGTTTAGCCATAATATTTTTGGTTTTGTAATTTTAAAATAGATTAAAGTATCGAATTGATTTATTTCTAAATCGATCCCATAGCATTAAACAATCGCCAGAATATCGCTTTCTCTCATGATCAACAAATCCTGTCCTTCGATGGTGATTTCTGTTCCGGCATATTTGCCATACAAAACAGTATCGCCAACTTTTACAGTCATTGGTTCATCTTTTTTACCAATACCGGCAGCAACAATAGAACCACGTTGTGGTTTTTCCTTAGCAGTATCGGGAATAATGATTCCGCCTGCAGTTTTCTCTTCAGCAGCGGCAGGCTTAACGATTACTCTGTCATGTAGCGGAGTAACTTGTAATTTTTTAGCCATGTGATAGGTTTTTTAATTGATTGAGTAAAAATGTACTGATAGTCAACTATAATTGTGCCAGTGGGCTGAATTAGGTCAAATTTTCAGTATACCTAACTCGCGGGGTATGGCAGATGCATAGACTGTCAGAAACGGCGCAAAGATGGGGTAAGTTTCCTGAATCGGCAGTGTCAAATTTTCATACAAATTTCAGATTTGTGATTTTTTCGATCCCAAGAGCTAGTTTTTCAATTTGTTAATTTTTAGTCAACTTCATTTTCATTTTGCAAGGCAATTCGAAAACAATACCTTCGCGTCTTCCAAATAAGTTCTTATCAATGATCAGTAGAAGAAATATTCGTGCCAAGGTAATGCAGTTACTCTACATGATAGAGTCGTCTGATACAGCAAATCCGTTTAGCAATCCTGTAGTTCAACTACAAAAACATTTAGACCAAAGCAGTGAATTATTTGTTTATTTAATTTATTTCGTTACAGAGGTTGCTAGATATGCAGAAACCAGCTCTGTGCAAAGAGCTGCAAAAAACCTTCCATCTGAAGCCGACTTGAACGTCAATATCAAGATCGCAGGGAACGAAATTCTTTGGCAGATTCTTGAATCCGAAAGCTATAAAAAGGCAATATCTCAATTCAAGCCTGAGTTGAAGATTGATCGTGATCTTCTAAAGAAAGTGTATCAGGCACTAACTTTTACCGAAAAATATCAGGAATATATTATTGCCCAAAGTCGTGACAAATCGAAGGAGAAAGAAATCTTAAAATTGATTTTTACGGCTTTAATGCTTCC
>JAYUFN010000085.1:0-2345 GCA_043738705.1 Bacteroidota bacterium | reverse complement strand
TGGATCCCGATTATTATCAATCGGTAATTAAAGTTTTTAACGATTTATACAATAAAGGCCATATCTATCGTGGCAAGCGTATGATTAACTGGGATGTACGTGCAAAGACTGCCCTAAGTGATGAAGAGGTGATTTATAAGGAAGTGCAAAGCAAACTCTTTTATATCCGATATCGAATTGATACAGGTTCTGAATCGCATCATGAATTTATTACCATTGCAACAGTTCGCCCAGAAACAATTATGGGTGATACTGCTATTTGCGTAAACCCGAATGACGAAAGATTCAAACACCTGCATGGTAAGTTTGCTTTTGTGCCATTAATTAAAAGAAGAATTCCAATTATTTCTGATGAATATGTTGAAATTGATTTTGGAACAGGTGCTTTAAAAGTTACACCAGCACATGATATTAACGACTATCAGTTGGGGCAAAAATACCATCTCGAAATTATCGATACCATGAATGATGATGGTACGATGAGTGAGGCTGCCCAGATTTTTATTGGTGAAGACAGGTTTGATGTTCGCAAGAAAATAATACCAGAATTAGAAGCTGCTGGTAATTTGGTAAAAATTGAAGATTATACCAATCAAGTTGGATTTAGCGAACGAACTGATGCAGTTGTAGAATCTAGATTGAGCTTGCAGTGGTGGGTTAGTATGAAATCTATTTCAGAACCAGCTTTAAAGGCGGTAATGAATGATGAGATCAATTTTCATCCAGCCAAATTCAAGAACCTTTACAGACATTGGATGGAGAATATTAAGGACTGGTGTATTAGTCGCCAGTTATGGTGGGGACATCAGATACCAGCGTATTATTTAGAAGATGGCTCTTTTGTAGTTGCACATTCATTGGAAGAAGCTTTTGAAAAATTCAAAATTCAAAATTCAAAAGTCAAAATCGCAGACATTAGGCAAGATGAGGATTGCTTAGATACCTGGTTCTCTAGTTGGTTATGGCCTTTTGAAGTATTTAAAGGATTATCGAATCCTTACAATGCAGAAGTGAAATATTATTATCCAACCAACACGCTAGTAACGGCACCAGAAATCATTTTCTTTTGGGTAGCACGTATGATTATGGCGGGATATGAATACCAAGGAGTCAAGCCATTCAGTGATGTGTATTTTACCGGTATCGTTCGCGATAAGCAGGGAAGAAAAATGAGTAAGAGTTTAGGAAATTCACCCGAACTACTCGGACTGATCGACCAGTATGGTGCCGATGCAGTAAGATTTGGAATCATGATCGCATCTCCTGCAGGTAACGACTTATTATTTGATGAATCATCATTAGAGCAAGGAAGAAATTTCAATAACAAATTGTGGAATGCTTTGAAGTTATTGAAGATGTGGGAAGCCAGACAATCAGATCTGGGAACTGATTTGAAAAACGACTTCGCGATCAATTGGTTTGAAAACAGATTAAATACAATAAAGGCGGAAGTAGCGGTTTTGATGCAACAATTTCGGTTGAGTGAGGCATTGAAAATTATTTATTCGTTGATATGGGATGATTTTTGTAGCTGGTATCTAGAGTGGATTAAGCCAGGCTTTGAACAACCAATGGATTCCGCAGTTTATCAAAGAACTGTTACCTACTTCGAAGAATTGATGCAGTTGTTGCACCCATTTGTTCCATTTATTACTGAAGAGATCTACCATTTGCTGAATGAGCAAACAGATGATCTCTGCGTAAAACAAAACCAGCCAATTAAACCTTCAAATGAATCAATCACTGCTGCTGGAGAATTATTAAAGAATGTCATTTCTGCTCTTAGAGATGCTCGCAATAAAAATCAGCTTAAGCCAAAAGAAACAATCAAGTTGTTTATTCAAACGGATCATATCATTGGATATCAAGCAATCGAAAAAATCTTGGCTAAGCAAGTAAATGCAGCACAGACCAGCTTTACAAAGGAACCAATTGCTAATAGTATTGTTGTTGCCATCGAAAAAGATAAGTTCTTTATAGAAACCGAAAAAATATTAGACGCTACAACACTTAAAGCAGAATTACTGAAAGACTTGGAATATCAAACCAAGTTTTTACATAGCGTTACCATCAAATTATCAAACGAACGTTTTGTGCAAAATGCGAAACCGGAAGTGGTTGAATTAGAAAGAAAAAAACAATCAGATGCGGTTGCAAGGATTAAGACTATCGAGGAAAGTTTAGGCAATCTTAATTAAAAAGTCAAAATTCAAAATTCAAAATTCAAAAAAAACTTACTAGATGAATCGTTTAATTAAGCACATAACACTTATTGTATTTTTTGTTTCTAGTATTATTTTTTGCAATCAACTAAATGCTCAGAATTGGGACATTAATTTGCTCAA
>JAYUFN010000084.1:0-2349 GCA_043738705.1 Bacteroidota bacterium | reverse complement strand
ATTGGTATAGTTTACTTCTCTATCTGTAATCTTTCTAATATCATTCATTCTGTATGTAACAGAACCCAGCCCAGTTCCAATTGCAAAATTAAATTTCTTCACTTGGTATCGAATATTAAATCCACCAGTATTCCCAGTAGTATTAAAAATGAAATGATTACTAAGTGTATCGCTGATTACACTATATTTTCCATTTGCGTCTTTATTGAAAGTATTTCTTTCTGCATCATTTCTATTAATATTCAAACGATAAGAAAGTACTAAAAAAGTATTTTTCCAAAGGGGCTCTGTATAAGTAAAGTTACTATTGATACTAGAACCTGATTGTAGATTTTCTTTTCTTTGATCTACATTGTCTAGGCGAATTAGGTTGCCGGTTTTATCGAAAAACTGGTTCTTAGCTAATAAGAAGCCATTTTCATTTTTGTCGGTAAATGTAAAATCGCTATTCACCGAAATGGTCCTACCCTTTTTAGCAAATTTCTTTCGCCATAGTACACTAGTGTTTATATTTTTACTATCGTCATTATCGGTGGTTGTTCTATCTGTTTCATTAATTAATTTATTATCAGAGCTAATTGATTTTCCTAGGTAGTTTAAATTGCTAGCACTTTTGATATCAGAAGCTTTAAAGGTAATTTTCAGAGAGTTTAAAGAGTCAATTTGTAATTCGTAAATACTAGTAATTTTGTGCCTAGTCCTTTCATTAACCTGAGTTTGCTGAGTGGTATTTGTAAAGCTGGTATCAGGTAAAATATTTTGTGTGATGGAGGTGGTTTTCCCAGAAACGTTTAGTTTATTAAATTGATAAGTATTATTTGTGTTATTCTTATCCTGATCCCATTTATTGCTAAAATGTAAACCAGCAGTTGTTGAAATGGGAAGGCCAGTGCCCCAATTAAATTCATCCCCATTCGAATACATCATTACGCCTCCATCATCTGTAATTTCTGTAACAGTATTTGGATCGCCTGCATAGTTTCTGTTTTCATCCCAGTTTAAAGTTTCAAATTTAGTGTTATCATGGGTGATATAACTTGCTAATTTGCGTTTGCCTTTAAAAGCATTGGCCATTAGTTTGCCATAATTATATTGATCAAAATCAGACCCTGCTTCTGCTTTACCAAAAAATCCTTTTTTCTTGTCTTCCTTTAGTTTTAGGTTGATCGTTTTTTGTTTTACACCATCATCAATTCCCGTGAATACTGCCTGATCACTTTTCTTGTCAAATACCTGAACTTTATCTACTGCATCAGCTCTTAAATTTTTGGTAACGATTGCTGGATCATCACTAAAAAACTCTTCCCCATCCACCAAAACTTTATTTACTTTTTCGCCCTGCGTGGTAATTTCACCCTTACTGTTTACTTGAATCCCGGGCATTTTTTTGAGTAGCTCCTGTACATCGGCGTTTGCAGATACATGAAAACTATCTGCCCTGTATTCTGTGGTATCGCCTTTAACCCTGATCGCTGCAACCCTTTGTCGTACGATCACTTCTTGTAATAAATTTGCTTTGGTTATTAAGGGAATCATGCCTAATGATTTTTCTCCCTTACCGTCAAACTCAATAGTATCAATATATTCAGCGTATCCTGGGTAGGATGCGATCAAGATATATTTTCCCGCTATGATTTTTTTAATTTCGAAATTCCCTTTTGTATCGGTCCTTACGAATTTTACTAAAATAGAATCTTTGGGCTTTAACAGCGAAATCACGGCATTGAATAAATACTGTTTATTGAGTGTGTCATTAACAAATCCTTTAATGGTAGGTTCCTGAGCTGCTATCGTTAGATAACTTGAAAAAGCCATTAAATAAAACAGTAGAAATTTTTTCATGGAACGATAGTTAAGGTATTGGATGCAATTGACCGCAAAATCCATAAATTGTGGTTGATAAACTAAATACTTAGTTGTAATGTTATGTTAAACAATTTTATTATTTAAGTTTTTACGATTTATGCCAGCCAATAAGAAATCTCAGACAATTAATATGGATGAATTATCAGAAGCTTCTTCGAAGTCAAGAGGTGGTAAAACAAAACAAGTTGCAGCACTGCCTATGAAAAAGTATGAGGAAATACACTTTGTTGATAGTAATCAACCAGTGTGGAATTATTCTTTATTTGCAGAAGAAGACATTCGAAATTTTCAAAACGGAACGCATTATAGTTTGTATAATTTGTTTGGAAACAAACAGATAAGTGTAAACGATACCGCAGGAACTTATTTTGCAGTATGGGCTCCCAATGCTAGTTACCTTTCTGTTACCGGCGATTTTAATCAATGGGATAAAGAAAGTCATCCCCTAAAAGTTCGCTCAGATAGTTCGGGTATATGGGAAGG
>JAYUFN010000083.1:0-2352 GCA_043738705.1 Bacteroidota bacterium | reverse complement strand
GGCTGCAGATCCATCAGCAAACAACAGACTACTGGAAGCGTTTTCGAGGTTATATTCTTGCTGAAAATGTAGGGTACATAATTCTGTTGCTACTAACACCACCTGGGCATCGGGCTCTGTATCACAAATAAGTTTGGCCAATTTTAAACCATGAATGGCCGCATAGCATCCCATAAAATTGATAGAAGTACGAAAAAGAGTTGGTGAAAGTTGTAGAGCTTCCATGATTTCTAAGTCTAGCCCTGGCGCACTCATTCCAGTGCAACTAATGGTAATGAGGTGTGTGATTTTATCGGTAGTAATATGTGACTCAATACATTTTTGAATAGCTTCTAATGATATTGGCAATGCGCTAGCCTTGTACAATTCCATGCGTTGATCAATAGAAGGGAAGGCCTCGCTTTTGTTTTTCGGTAGGAAGTTCCACGAAGCACTGTTCGAACCATAATCAGGTATCGCTGAATGCCTGATTTGAATGCCACTTTGGTGGTAGAGAAAAGCAAGTTTTCTTTTTTCTATGTTATCCAAATCATAGGAATTCTGCATAAAGTGCAGGATGTTTTCTTGCTCGTGCGCAAACTGTGGTACTGCTGTTGCAATAGATACGATATCAGCCAAGGTGATTAAATATTAGTAACGTGATAAATGCTATGCTGGTACAAGTACTCGCTAACCAATTCATTCGCATGGTGCTTTTGAAGTCTGCCACTTCTGGATTTCGCCATACTTGTGTCATCCAGTTTAAAAAATATAAAACCACTGGAATGAAAAATAGTTGGATAATAAAAAAATATTTCAACTGGTGTGATGCTTGAAAATGAAGGAATAAACAGGCAAAAGCAAATAAGTAGAGGACTGTGCAAAATATAAAAGTGCCTCTTTTACCCAGTAACATAGAAATGGTTTTAACACCATCCTTTTTGTCTTGCTGGTGCTGATAAATTTGGGTGATTGGATAGAACCCCCCAATTAATAAACCTGCTGCGGCTAATAATAAAACAGGTACCTGCATCGTAAGGTTATTACTCGCCCCATGTGAAACAGCAAAAAAAACTAACGAGCCTTGATTACAGATTACTAGCAGATAACCGAGAATAGGATATTTTTTTAAACGCAACCCTCTCCAACTATATAGCCTGGAGCAAATAATAAAGAATAAGAAACTTGCTGCAAAAACGGTACTGATTAAAAAAGAGAGACCGAAACCAATGATATCTAAAATAATTGTTGCATAAAATAATTGCTTTGTTGGCTGTAAAGGCTTTGCAATTCCGCCAATGCTTTCAGTATCACGATCCATATAACTATTGTAGCCATTACTAGATGGGTAGAGTATTAGGTGCAATAAAACGAAGATCAGGAGGGCTCTCTGCCATTCAATACCTGTTGTGGTACTTAATGCAAACCAGTATACAGGCATCAGGAAATAGCTGAACGGAAATCTTAAAAGCTGGATGGTAGATTTTTGGATCAATGCGTGGGTTTGAATAATGAATTTAACCTTTATTCAGTAACGTTGATTTTTAAGCATTCAGATTGACTGTAAAATACCGGCAAATACAAACATTGCAGGGTAGCCATACCAGTTGAGAATTCACCCACTTGTGAAACTAATAATGGATATTCAAAACTATAAGTCCCTTGGTTTAATCTTCCAAAAAAGAAATCAGTTGATACGTCATTACAACTTTGATAATAACCTAAATTATTATGCCATTTTAATCCACTCGAGGTATCAACGGGTTCCAAAGCTGCTGCATGCAAATCTTTCAAGTGTACATATTCAAGATTCCGATCAATTTTTAGAATCAATTTAACTATTATTGTATCACCAATTTTTATTAACAATTTTTCTGTATTTGGTACTAATGTTTTTCCCTTTGCGCTTTCCTTACTGATAAGCAAGATTTTCTGAATTGAAAGTGGCTTCGGTAGCGCTTTCATTTTATTTGACTCTTCAAAATATTGCCAATAAATTGCTCCCCAACCTGCTTGGGTTTGTGAATTATTTAAGTTATTTGTTTGAGCGCTAGGAGTGATTGAAATATTCCCCATTTCTGGTTTTATAATTGGGGCTTCGATTCTTTTATGGAAATATCCTCTCTCAACTTCATAGCTTTCTGTTTTTTTATTAACGATAGTGGACCCCAGTTGTATTTGTACTTTTTGATTATTGTCTGTAAAGTTAGTTCCGGTTAGTAAGAGCGCATAACAAGCATCGGCAGTAGCAATACTAGTCCCCCAATTATTTAATTGCTTGTTCAAAACTAACCAGGTTTCCATAGCACTAATTTTAGATTCTAATGCTTCATTTTCTCTTCCATAAAGCAATTCGCTTACCATTGAAATTAC
>JAYUFN010000082.1:0-6562 GCA_043738705.1 Bacteroidota bacterium | reverse complement strand
CACATCAATCAACAAATCTAACTCAGCTCCCATAGATTCAACTATACCGAAAGCGATTTTTCGAATCAACTCATGTGCTTTGAACCTCCAAGTTTCATTCATTGCACGAAAAGTGCCTTTCAATTTCACTTCGCTCGGAATTACATTCGTAGTATGACCCCCTTGTATAGAACAGATTGATAATACAGAAGGTGAAACAGGATTGTTATTGCGTGAAATGATTTGTTGTAAACTCACTATTAAGTTAGCTGCAATTAAAATGGTATCTGCCGTCAAATGGGGTGCTGCAGCATGCCCACCTTTACTTTTGATAGTCATATAAATTTCATCTGCGCTAGCCATCACACGTCCTTTTCTGAAACTCAATTTTCCATAATCCAATCCTGGATGCACATGTAGGCCAATAATACCTAATGGCTTTGGATTTTCTAAAGCACCATCACGAATCATATAACTAGCACCACCCGGGTTCTTTTCTTCACCGGGTTGAAATAACAACTTAATAGTGCCTTCCCATTCGGCTTTTAATTCATTTAGTATTTTGGCAGCACCCAATAAAATTGTGGTATGTACATCATGCCCACAAGCATGCATTACGCCATCATTTACAGAACAATAAGGCACTTGATTTTCCTCTTTAATTTCGAGCGCATCCATATCAGCTCGTAAAGCAATAACACGGCTCTCCGGGTTTTTTCCTTTAATAATTCCTAATACTCCCGTAGTTGCTATTACTTCAAAACTAATTCCTAATTCGGTTAATTTTTGCTGAACAAATTTACTCGTCTCATATTCCTGATAACTAAGTTCCGGGTGTGCGTGCAAATGTCGGCGAACTGCAATGAATTCGTCAGAATATGCTTTAGCTTTTTTCTTTATTTGCTCTATCAGTTCCATACTATTTTAGTTGTTGAGTAATTGTTCCTCCTCTTCTTTGGTTGGAGTATAATCGATCGCTTCTTCTACTACAAAAACACCAGTAGCATAAAATTTTAATAGCTGTAACTTAAATTTTTCAGCGTCCACTTTCTTTAAAAAATTTCCTATACGCACTTTAAAATTGGGCGATTGAAATAAAGCATAAGTTTTCTGTTCTGGAAAACGCGAAAGGAGTTCCCCCTTTATCTTAAAAGCCTGATTCCTATTCGATGTACTCACTACTTGAACGCGATAGCCTTTATACTGACCAGTACTCGTAAATAAAGAGGACTTTTTATTGATCTGAGTTTGCTTAGTAGTTAACACATCCATTCTTGAATCTTTGTGCACAATCAAGGTATCCATCGACCAAGAAGTATTTGCAAAAAAAATCATTACTAAAAACAAAATGCCCACCCCTTTCTTCATGCTTCAACTTTTGTATGATGAATGATTATTTTTTTACTTCCTAATGCAAGTTAAAATTAATATCTCGTATCTCCAGCCGGAGTTCCTCCAACAATTGCGATGCCTGCACTGCAACCCAATCGGGTAGCGCCAGCATCAACTAATTCTTTAGCAAAAGCATAATCCCGAATACCTCCCGATGCTTTGATCTGCACCTCTTTAGGCAGATGCAGTCTAAAAAGTTGAACAGCATGAACACTGGCTCCCTTCTCAGCATAGCCAGTAGATGTTTTTAAATAATCAATCCCCGCAGCCCCATAAATATCACAACAAGCTATTATTTCTTCATCAGTCAACACACCGCTTTCAATAATCACCTTAATCACTTTATTTTTGCGCCTTATAATCGGCATAATATGATTAATCTCGTTAGCTAAATAGAGATAGTCTTTATTCTTTATAGCAGAAATATTACAAACCACATCTAATTCGTCGGCACCGTCAACCATGGCTAATACAATCTCCGCAATTTTAGATTCTATTGCAGAATATCCAAATGGGAAACCAATTACAGTTGCCACTTTTACATTGGTTCCCAGTGTTAAAGCCCTAGCTTGTTTTACAAAATTCGGAGGTACACATACTGCAGCGAATTGATTTGCGATAGCCTCATTACACAATTGTTCAATCTCTGATAGTAATGTGGTTGGTTTCAAAATAGTATGATCGATATAATGATTGAGTTTCATAGTCTTCAATTTAATTACTTTTTAGGGACCCTATATAAATTCCAATGGGTTTGTAAAAACTTACAAACCCATTGACTTAATATTTATGCCGCTGCCATTTAAAATTACACAGCATCTTTTCCATGACAGGTTTTATATTTTTTTCCGCTTCCGCAAGGACAAGGATCATTTCTTCCAATTTTTGGTCCAACCTGAACTGGCTGTTGCTTTACAGGGGTTGGATCGTAGTAGTCGTTTTCTGTTGGAGGTGCATCTATATCTTCTTTTTGTGTGCGCATTTTACTCAGATCTGTTCTTTGATGACGCCCTTCTTTTACAGTGTCACCTTCATTTAAAGGAATTGCAGAATGGCATAAAAACTCTACAATCTCTTTATTTACTTCTCCATCCATTTTCTTAAACAGATCGAATGCCTCCATCTTATAAATAACCAATGGATCTTTTTGTTCGTAAGTAGCTGTTTGTACGCTCTGCTTCAAATCATCCATTGCACGTAAATGTTCTTTCCATGCATCATCAATAAATCCGAGGGTAACAGTTCTTTCCAATCCATTCATTAATTCAACACCAGCAGTTTGCAATGTCTTTTCTAGTGGTGCTAATACCTGTAACACCCTGCGACCGTCAGTAAATGGCACAATCACATTTTCGATATGCGCACCTTGCTGTTGTCTGATATTTTTAAAAACAGGAATACTTTGTTCAGCTAAAGCAGCTTTTTTACGCTCATAATTTTCAACGGCTTCAGAATATAATTTTTCGGTGAGTTGTAATTCAGAACCTTTTGATAATTCTTCGGGGGTGATAGAAGAGTCTATCCCAAAGTTCACAATCACTGCTAATCGAAACCCTTCATGATCATTTTGTTCTTTGAAAGAATTGATCAACCCTTCCGCTACAGAATACAATGCATTATCTAAATCCAAAGCCAAACGCTCCCCAAATAGAGCATGATTACGTTTACTATAAATCACAGTTCGTTGCTTGTTCATCACATCATCATATTCTAACAAACGCTTACGGATACCAAAATTATTTTCTTCTACTTTCTTCTGTGCTCGTTCAATCGATTTAGTAATCATACTGTGCTGAATTACTTCGCCTTCTTTATAACCAGCAAAGTCCATCACTTTTGCAATTCGTTCGCTACCGAACATCCGCATCAAGTCATCTTCTAATGAAATAAAGAATAAGGAAGATCCCGGATCACCCTGACGACCAGCACGACCTCTCAACTGCCTATCAACCCTACGTGATTCATGGCGTTCAGTACCAAGAATTGCCAACCCTCCAGCCTCTTTTACCCCTGGTCCAAGTTTAATATCAGTACCCCTACCGGCCATATTTGTGGCAATCGTAACTGCACTTGCAAAACCTGCTTCAGCAACCACTTGCGCCTCACGAGCGTGCTGCTTTGCGTTTAACACATTGTGTGCAATTTGTTTTTGACGTAACATTCTACTCAATAATTCACTCACTTCAACGGAAGTAGTACCAACCAATACGGGGCGTCCTTCTTTTGTAAGTTTTACTATCTCGTCTATTACTGCCCCAAATTTTTCACGTTTAGTTTTGAAGACCAAATCTTGATCATCTTTTCTAATAGCAACCACATTTGTTGGAACATTTACCACATCTAATTTGTAAATATCCCATAACTCAGCTGCTTCTGTCTCTGCAGTACCAGTCATACCCGCAAGTTTGTGGTACATTCTAAAATAATTTTGCAAAGTAACCGTCGCATAAGTTTGTGTAGCAGCTTCAATCTTTACATTCTCTTTAGCTTCAATTGCCTGATGTAATCCGTCAGAATACCTTCGGCCATCTAGGATACGACCTGTTTGTTCATCTACAATTTTCACCCCACCATCCATCACTACATACTCTATGTCTTTATCAAACAAAGTATAAGCTTTCAATAATTGCTGTACGGTATGTATACGATCTGCTTTAACTGAATAGTCGTTGATGATAGACTCTTTTCGGTGTAATTTTTCATCCCCATTCAAGCTAACATCTTGTTCTACTAGAGCAAGGGATACGCTTATATCGGGCAAAATGAAGAAGTTAGGATCTTCTCCCGAACCAGTAATTAAACCAATACCCATATCTGTTAATTCAACTGAATTATTTTTTTCATCAATATAGAAGAATAATTCTTGATCGGCAGTAGGCATTTCGCGGCTCTGATCTGCCAAATAAAAGTTTTCAGCTTTTTGTAATTTCACACGGATACCAGGCTCGCTCAAAAATTTAATCAATGCATTATTTTTCGGTAAGCCTCGATGTGCACGGAACAATGCAAGTCCTCCTTCTTTAGGATCGTCGTTACCTTCTCCAATTTTTTTCTTGGCTTCGTTTAAGAATTGATTGGTAGCTCTTTTTTGTGCATCCACTAATTTTTCGATTCTCGGTTTCAAGTCGAAGAATTGTTGCTCACCAGTGTGGTGTCCAATTGGACCACTGATAATTAAAGGCGTTCTGGCGTCATCTATCAAAACAGAGTCAACTTCATCTACCATTGCAAAATGGTGTTTACGTTGTACCATTTCTTCCGGAGTGTGCACCATATTATCGCGTAAATAGTCAAAGCCAAATTCGTTATTGGTACCATAGGTAATATCGGCCATATAAGCGTTTCGACGTGCTTCACTATTTGGTTCATGTTTATCAATGCAATCAACTGTTATACCCAACCATTCAAAAATGGTTCCGTTCCATTCGCTATCTCTTCGAGCTAGATAATCATTCACTGTAACAATATGCACTCCTTCACCAGCTAATGCATTTAAGTAAGCAGGTAAAGTTGAAACAAGGGTTTTACCTTCTCCTGTTGCCATTTCTGCAATCTTTCCAGAATGAAGTACGCTTCCGCCTATCAACTGAACATCATAGTGCACCATATTCCAGATAATAGAGCCGCCACCAGCTGTCCAAGTATTTTTGAAAATTGATTGATTCCCTTCAATTTTCACGTAATCTTTTTTAACACTCAGATTTCTATCCAATTCAGAAGCACTGCTAACTAATTCTGAATTTTCTTTAAATCTTCTTGCAGTTTCTTTCACAACAGCAAATGCTTCGGGTTGAATATTTGAAAGGGCTTCTTCTATTTTTTTGTTGCGATCTTTTTTCAATTTATCGATCTCTTGATAAATGGTATCGCGTCCATGAATATCGGTAACGGGTAAAGCTTCAGCAGCATCTTTTTTACTCTGAATCAGCCCGTCAATCTCTGTTAAATGTTGCTCAATACGAGCTCTAAACTCATTGGTTTTAGCACGGAGTTCATCATTTGTGATGTGCTGATATTCTTGAAAAAAGACATTCACTTTTTGAATGATGGGCATGATTTGTTGCACGTCTTTCTCACTCTTGCTTCCGCCAAATAATTTAGAAATTAATTTCAACATATAATACTATTAGGTAATTCTATTTAATCTTGTTTTTAAACTAGAAACAACTTTGTCAAAAACGGTGCTATCTATCTTCTTTCGTCAAAATGGCAGCAAGGTTTTTTTCTAAAGGTGCACAAATGTAAAGATTTTAGGTAGAGCGCTTATAAATCCCATTTAATTCAACAAAATCACGAATATTTTATAAATATTCTTTAACATTTTGAATCAATAGCTGGCTAATCTACAACTCTGCACAACAGTAAATCGAGTTGGTTTAATACTACCTATATGAAAGAAAAACGAAAAGCGACACCTAGGTTTTCAATGCATATTTTTTCAACATACACCGATTTTTGATTAAAAGAATGGAATTTCAGGGTCTTTCTGCTACTTTTGCAACCCGAAACCAGTCTTAAATGGCTGATATTTAAGATTCATATTGCTAAAAAGTGATATGAGTAAGCACCAGAAACTTGAAACTTATTATATGGCAGGTCAATTAAAAGAAGTTCGTAGCAGAATCAAGAGTGTTCAAAGCACACAACAGATAACAAAAGCCATGAAAATGGTTAGTGCTGCTAAATTGCGCCGCGCGCAGGATTCTATTACCCAAATGCGCCCTTATGCCAAGAAATTACAAGAGATGCTTAGTAATATTGTGAGCAGTTTGGATGGAGGTGTTAACCTTAAATTAGCCGAGCAAAGAACAATCGATAAGGTTTTATTAATTGTTGTTACCAGTGATCGAGGGTTGTGCGGAAGCTATAATGCTAATCTAATCAAATTAGCAAAATCAACTATTGCTGAAAAATATGCTGAGCAAGCAAATAAGGGGAATGTACATATATGGAATATTGGTAAAAAAGGATATGAGGCACTTACAAAATCAGGATATAAAACAAACGATACCTACAAAGATATTTTCCTAACCCTTAAATTCGAAAATGTACAACTCGCTGCTCAAGCTGCTGTGAAAGCATTTGAAAATAGGGAATTCGATTCGATTGATCTCATTTATAGCGAATTCAAGAATGCTGCCACTCAAGCTTTTATTGCTGAACAGTTTTTGCCGATTCCAAAAGTGAATAA
>JAYUFN010000081.1:0-6566 GCA_043738705.1 Bacteroidota bacterium | reverse complement strand
CAATAATCTTACCCACCGGGAATTCCAATTCTGTGTATGCAGCAAATACTTGTTGATGATATTGCAAACTATTAGAGAGTGATTTATTATAAATATATGATTGATCACTAGCTAGACTTAGAACATCAGTTGAACTATTTAAATCTTGAATATTTATTTTACCCCCCATATTCCATTTAATGTCATGTCCAAGGGGTTGTGTAAAATCGATTTTAACTTCATTTTCAGTTTGCTGAAAGTTGTTTGAATTTATAGTGGCGTAGATCAAAGAGTCCGATGGCAGTTGCGATTGCGCTGAATTAGCCCTCACTAGGCCATTGCCTTTCTGTGAGGAAAATGAAATTTCAAGTTCTTTATCTTCCGTATCAAATTTTCTTTTATAAGCTGCCTCGAACTCCCAATTTTTCTCATCAAATTTATAACTAGTTTGGTTCTGTAAGTATATTTTGTTGATAGTGGCGCCCGAATTATTCTGAGTATTAAATTCCTGAGAGTTAAAGCCACTTGATTGAACACCAAATCCCATTCCTTTTATGGAAGTAGTAAAAATATTTTTTTTCTGATACGTCCAATCAAGGTTTAAGCCCGACTGGTAGCCATGTCTTTTTACATCAGAAGATCCGGCTTGCTGAAGGTAATTGGTGGTTTTTGCAATTGTGTCAAAAGTGGTTCGATTCATAGTCATTGGTGTAGCTGCCAACAACCTTTCATTACCACTTACAAATGCACTCAACCCAAAATTATTTTTACGGGCACTAAAGTTAATTGCGGCATTTTCTAAGAGTGTTCCAGTACTCATATTGATACTAGTATTATAGCCTTTTGATTTATTATTTTTTAGTATAATATTGATAATTCCGCCTAACCCTTGTGCATCATATTTTGCTCCAGGGTTGGTAATTACTTCTACACTTTTTATCTGACTTGCAGGAATAGACTGTAATACTTCAGTAATATTGGATCCAAAAGCCAATGAGGGTTTACCATTAATTAGAAATCGAATACTAGAGCTACCAGACAGTTCTACATTACCATCAATATCTACTGATACCATGGGAACTTTTTTTAGAATATCTGTGGCTACACCTCCTTGAGAACTAAGATCTTTCTCCGCATTATATACAATTTTATCAATTTTATTTTCTACTAGTCTTTTCGAACTTGTTACCGTAACAGATGCTAACTCTTTACTTGTTTTTTCGAGTTCAAGGCCATTTAAAATAATTTGTTGATGCTTTAAATCAATTTGAATTGCCCCAATTAGTTTTGTTTTAAAGCCTAAAAAATCAAGTTGTAATCGATAAGTGCCCGTATCAATACCCTTAATTAAAAATTGTCCTTTCTTATTTGTGGCCGTTGCAGTTATGGGTTTAATATCCCCTTTAGAAAAAACAATTATGGAAGCATATTCAATAGGCAACTTTGAATCGATGTCCAACACAGTACCTGAAATTTGGGTATTAGGAACAGTTTTTTCTTTTACTTGAGAAAAGGCACCAACTGTAAAAAAACAAAGTACAACCAAGATTTTGTAAGACTTACTTAGCATTTAACAACAACGTATTTAAGATTATTTCAATATTTATAAAACGTAAAAGCAGTTTATTTGTTTACACCCGCTTACATAATTCATCCTATAAATAGCAATTGAAGGACAAAACTAGTTTGAGAATCTGTAGTAATTATGAATGTCTGAACCATTTTTAATATTACAGTGTTTTATTAACATGGAAATATTCAAGCCCACTAGCTGGAATAACTGGGAAAGGTTTTACAGAGCAAACTTCATCAATAGCTTAACTGGTTTTAAGTCAGCCACCTTAATTGGCTCAATTAATGATAGAAGTGTTGCTAACCTAGGTATTTTTAGCAGTATTGTACACCTAGGATCAGATCCCGCTTTAATTGGATATTTCAATCGCCCTGAAGAATCATCGCCCCATACACTAAATAATATACGAAATAATGGTTTCTATACGATGAACCATATCGGTACTTTATTTATTGATAGAGCACATCAAACAAGTGCCAAGTATCCTGAAGGATTGAGCGAATTTGGGCAGGTTGGTTTAACGCCTCAATATGAAGAAGGTTATACAGTGCCCTTTGTTAAAGAAAGCAAATTGAAATATTTACTTAGTTTAAAAGAAGTCATTCCAATTAAATTAAATAATACATTTTTAGTGATCGGGCAACTGGAATGCGTTTTATTAGAGAAGCCTATTATTGAGTTTGATGGTCTGTTAAGTTTAGATAAAATCGATACAGTTACTTGTAATGGCTCAAACGCATATTATAATACAAGTTTGATTGACCGGTTCGAATATGCCAAACCCTATTTGCCTTTAAAATCAATTATTGAAAGCGTTAAATAAAAATTTACAAAAACTAATTCGGGATGCCAGATATATTTTTAAAAGCTAGTTGGGAAAACATAATTATGGCAAACTATTCTGTAAACCCAGAATTATTAAAGCCCTATTTACCAAAAGGTGTTGAATTAGATTATTATAATAACAAAACTTATATAAGCTTGGTAGGTTTCATGTTTAACGATACAAGTTTATTTAATATACCAATTCCTTTTATTGGAAATTTCGAAGAAATAAATCTTCGATTTTATGTAAAAAGAATAGAAGGCGATACGGTAAAAAGAGGCGTAGTATTTATCAATGAAACGGTTCCGTATAAAGCTGTTGCTTGGCTAGCAAAAAAGTTATATAAAGAACATTATATAGCGATTCCAACAAAAAATTCTATTGAGATTATAAAAAATATCAAGAAAGTAAAGTATTCCTGGAAAATGAAACAAAAATGGAATAAACTGGAAGTAAATACCTATACCGAAAAAGAAGCGATGGCATCAGAAAGTATGGAAGAATACATTTTTGAACACTATTATGGATATACAAAAGTAGCTAATCATTTAGCGCAAGAATATAGGGTGAATCACCCAAAATGGCTCATCAACAAAGTGATAAACTATTCAATCGACTGCGACTTTCAGGGCATGTATGGGGATGATTTTTCTTGCTTAAACAATTGCGAACCAGAATCCGTTATCATGGCCGAAGGTTCACCAGTTTCAATTAATTGGAAAAGAGACTCCTTTTAATTTACAATAAACATGGAACAAAAAGATATTGACAGAATAATAGAAATGGCTTGGGAAGACAGGACACCGTTCGAAGCAATTGAAATACAATTTGGCATTTCGGAAGGGAATGTTATTGTACTGATGCGAAGAACATTAAAGCGATCAAGTTTTAATTTGTGGCGCAAGCGGGTAAACTCTGGTATCAGTAAAAAACATATTCAAAAAAGAAGCCTTGAAATCTCGAGGTTCAAGTGTAGTCGGCAAAAAAGCATATCGTTGAATAAAATTAGTAAGCGATGACTCAAATAAAAAAGAGAGACCTACCTACAAAAATTTGTTTACAGTGTAAGCGACCTTTTACGTGGCGCAAAAAATGGCAGAGGGTTTGGGAAGAAGTAAAATACTGCAGCGAGAAGTGCAGGTTGAACAAAACTAAATCCGCTTTATAATTTTTTTAAATAGGCAATACTCAATGGAATATTTTCCAATTCCTTTTCACTTTCATCTTCGATAAAGCAATGTACCACGCCATACTTTTTGGCAAGTGTAATAATTTCCTTCCAGTTTGCTTGGCCCATCCCAACCGGAACATCATTTTCTGCAGGAGTGCCTCCTGAAAGATTGCCCTTGACAGCTTTTCTTAAATCTTTAACGTGCATTAATTTAAATCGTCCTGGATATTTGTTTAAGAGCGTAATGGGCATGTCAGTACCGCCACCGTGCATGATCCATAAAACATCCATTTCAAATGATACATATTGGGGATTCGTTTTTTGAATCATAAAGTCAACTAGCGTTCCGTCTTGAAATGGATGGAACTCATACCCATGAAAATGGTAACACAAGGTCAGCCCATTGTCTTGCAATATTTTACCAGCTGTATTAAAAACATTAATTGCATGGGTTGCATCGTCTAATGAAAATTCATTTTGTTTGTGCGGTATCCAAGCGCACATTACAAATTGAGCTCCTAATACTTTAGCTCTTTCAACAATCGCCATTGGATCTTTTGACAACTCTTCAAAATCAGTTCCAGTGCTGGGAATACTTAAATTTCTTTGAGAACACATTTTTTTAAAATCAGTTACACTCATTCCAGCAGGAGCGCCGCCTTCAATTTCAGTAAATCCCATTTGTTTAATAAGATCTAATGTTTTTTCAACTCCATTAGGGAACTGCTTTCTAAAAGTATAGGTTTGAACCCCAATTGGATAAGTATATAGGTTTTGTGCAGAACCGGTGAGGGCAAAGGCTAATACGACAGCCAGGCAAAGAAATCTTTTCATATTGCGCAATTGAAAGTGATGTATAGAATATTAAGGTAATGATTTTATTTTATAGGATTAGGTATTATAAACGCAAAGGGTTTTTAAATAGGTGTAAGGATGGGGAATTCTAAATGAACCAAAAGTTCTCTAAAAAATCTCTAAAAAAAAGAGGAAACCCTTATCAATAAAGGATTTCCTCTCTGTTTGTGTCGGGAAGACAGGATTCGAACCTGCGACCCCCTGGTCCCAAACCAGGTGCGCTACCGGCCTGCGCTACTTCCCGATTAACTGGATTATTGCCGATTTCCTCTTGAAAGATTTAGAAGCGGTGAGGGCGGGATTCGAACCCGCGGTACAGAGTAACCCGTACGGCAGTTTAGCAAACTACTGATTTCAGCCGCTCATCCACCTCACCGTCCTTGCTCTTTTCAGAGAGGGCTGCAAAAATAGGTAGCTGATTGCTAATTGCCAAAAAAGGATGCAATATTTCTAAAAATAAAAATCCCGAACCTACTTGAATTGGTTCGGGATCAATTATATAAGTGTACAAAATCATTACATAGCAGCTAATTGCACTTTCTGTGTCAGTTCCATCACATTCTCACGGAAAATACTATCTGTATCCATTAAGTCTTTTACAGTTTGACAAGAATGAATCACTGTGGTATGATCGCGACCTCCAAAATGCTCTCCAATAGTTTTTAAAGAGTTTTTGGTGAAGGCTTTTGCTAGATACATGGTAATTTGACGGGCTTGCACAATCTCTCTTTTTCTAGTCTTGTGTAATAACCGATCATAAGGCACATCGAAATATTCGCAAACCATTTTTTGAATTGCATCGATCGTAATTTCCTTGCTACTGGTCTTTACAAAATTGCGTAGCACTTTTTTAGCAAGCTCAACATCAATCTCTTTTTTATTCAAAGAAGATTGCGCTAATAAAGAAATCAGGGCGCCTTCTAATTCACGCACATTGGTATTAATATTATACGCCACATATTTAACTACTTCTTTCGGCATGTCCAATCCGTCGTTCTTCATCTTCTTCTCCAGAATTTCAATCCTGGTTTCATAATCAGGAATCTGCAAATCAGCACTCAATCCCCAACGGAAACGACTTAATAAACGTTCCTGCATGCCATCCAAATCTTTCGGCGGTTTGTCGGAACTTAATACCAGTTGCTTACCACTCTGATGCAGGTGATTGAAAATTGCAAAAAAAGCATCCTGACTTTTTTCAGCCCTGCTAAAGAATTGAACATCATCAATAATCAATACATCGATCAGTTGATAAAAGTGAATAAAATCATTGATGGCATTATTACGACTATGATCCTGAAATTGATTGATGAATTTTTCGCTGCTAACATATAAAACCACTTTCCCTGGGTGTATGCGTTTTACTTCGTTACCAATTGATTGTGCTAGATGCGTTTTTCCTAGTCCCACTCCTCCATAAATCACTAATGGATTAAATGAATTTCCACCAGGCTTCTCTGCTACAGTTTTTCCAGCTCTGCGAGCCACCCGGTTACAATCGCCTTCTATGAAAGAATCAAAAGTATACATATGATTCAACTGCGGATCAATTTGCATTTTCTTTAAACCAGGAATTACAAACGGATTCTTAATAGGATTATCGATCACCAACGGAAAATTCATTTCATTGTTGTTATACGTTTTCATGTTGCTAGCTGGAATATCCATTGAGCCACTACGACCATTTGTATTTCCGCTATCCACCATAATTCGGTATTCTAAACGCGCCTCTTTTCCAAGCTCCCGTTTTAAAGTCTTTGCAAGAAGGTTCACATAGTGCTCTTCGAGGTATTCATAAAAGAATTGACTCGGCACCTGAATCAATAAAACATTTACTTTTAATTCGACCGGCGTGATTGGTTCAAACCAAGTTTTAAAATGCTGCCACTCAACAATGTCCTTGATAATTTTTAAGCAGTTGCTCCAGATTAATTCAGCGTTCTTGGCCATACAAAAATGAACTATTTATAATGAGTTATTATATTCCGATTAAACTTTCACACAGCACCATTTCTTTTCAACAAGTTATCCATTTTATTTCATAAGTGGAAATGTTAAAAAAATAAATAAGGGGCTGCAATATGTACACTTTATGTTGAAAAAAAAATTTTTTATTGTCTTGTTTTTTGCTCAACTACGACAGTATTGGCTTTCAAGAGATT
>JAYUFN010000080.1:0-2363 GCA_043738705.1 Bacteroidota bacterium | reverse complement strand
AATTCCTGTAAAAGCAGTGATTTTTATAAAGTTATTTTGCGAGAAAGCATGATTGCAAATACTTAAAATCACAATAACAAAATAAGTTCGAATAAATTTCATCAATAAGTATTTGAATAAAGTTCGAAAGTAATGAAAACGAGCTTTTGATCGAATTAGTATTCAAACACCTTATTAATTTCAAACGCTTCGAATAGAACTATTCTGTGCTATACTAATCCGCTGATAGTAAGATTTTCATCTACCTCAATACTATAGTCAATACCCGGCAATCCAAATCCAAACAAACTTAAAAACTCAAATTTGTATCCATCAAGATCACCAATAGAAGGCAAAGATTCTGTACTTGCTAAAGGCCATAATTCCGAAACTTGTTTTTGAACCGTTTCCATCATTTCCCAATCATCGATTCGAATCCTACCCTTTTCGTCAACAGCTATTTCACGATTCGTATACAATCGATCTTTGAATAAACGTTGAATTTGTTCAATACAGCCTTCATGATTTCCTTCTTTTTTCATCACTTTGTAAAGTAGCGATATGTATAAAGGGATGACTGGTATTGCCGAACTGGCTTGTGTTACAAGTGCTTTGTTCACCGAAACAAAAGCATTACCATGAATGGATTTTAATTTATCGGCAATTTTAAATGCGGTTGCTTCCAAATGGTCTTTCGCTCTACCGATTGTTCCTTTTCGATAAACAGCCTCTGTTAAAGAAGGGCCGATATACGAATATGCTAACGTGAATGCATTTGGAGCTAAAACATCAGCTGCAATCATTGCATCAATCCACATCTCCCAATCTTCGCCGCCCATAACAGCAACAGTATTAGTAATATCTTCCTCGCTACACGGGTCGATAGAAATGGTTGAAACAAAACCTGAATGAAAGTCTACAGTTTTATTCGTATAAGTATTTCCAACAGGTTTTAAAACCGAGCGGTGCAAAATGCCAGTAACCGGATGCATTCTTACCGGCGAAGCAAGACTATAAATCACCAGATCGATTTGCCCCAAATCGGCTTTGATTAAGTCAATCGCTTTCTGTTTTACTTCATTCGAAAAAGCATCTCCATTGATGCTTTTGGCATATAAGCCTGCCGCTTCGGCCTGTTTGTGGAATGCTACACTATTATACCAGCCTGGAGTTGCTGTTTTACCTTCTACTGGGGGTTTTTCAAAAAACACCGCAATAGTAGCAGCATTTGATCCAAATGCTGCAGTAATTCTAGAGGCAAGGCCAAATCCCGTAGAAGCCCCAATCACTAAAACCTTTTTAGGTCCCTCAATTGGTCCCTTTGATTTTACATATTCAATTTGATTTATCACGTTTTTTTCACAACCACCAGGATGTGCTGTTAAACAGATAAATCCACGCATTCTGGGCTCTATTAACATAAAATAAAAATTCTTTCAGTACTAAATATGATAAAAAAAATATTTTTTCAGATTATCAGGACAACCTAATATAAATTTTCGAAACAAAAGTATAAGAATTATTCAATCCTTCCAGAAACAATAATATCGCTTGGGGTTAATGTACAGCTGTAACACTTACTTTTTCGATACCCAAAAGATGTAACTCGATATGACGGTCATGCGCTTTATTAGCAAACTCGCTGATAATTTCTAATATATCATAATCAATAAAATTACTTTCAGATCCATCAATAGTTAGCACGCTGTACTCTGGAATCAGATCCAATGCTTTTCTCAATTTCACCTTATTCAAAAAAGTAACATTACTATTTAACTTGATCGTATAAACCTCAGTTGAGTGCAATTTTATTTTAGAAATCAGGTATTCGGTTTTAAAATTATTATGGATAATATAGTACATAGAAATCAATAACCCAATACTTACACCCACCAACAAATCGGTCAGTAGAATTACGATTATTGTAATAACAAACGGAATAAATTGCTTCCTCCCAAGGAGCCACATATTTCTAAATAGTTTGGGTTTTGTTAGATTAAAACCAGTAATCATGAGTATAGCAGATAATGATGCGTAAGGAATTTTGTTTAATACTTGAGGTATAAACAGAACAGCAATCAATAAAAATAATCCATGTGTAAAAGCAGACAATTTAGTTCTTCCTCCTGCGTCTACATTTGCAGCCCCTCTAACCACTACCGCTGTTATAGGAATCGCTCCTACTAGACCACAAAACATATTTCCAATTCCTTGAGCAATCAATTCACGGTTTACTGGTGTAATTCTATTTCTGATATCTAGTTTGTCTACTGCTTCAACGCACAATAAAGTTTCTAATGTTGCCAACAACCCAATAATTACTCCATCCTTCCATATTTCTATACTTGAAAAAAGTTTAGAAAATTGAGGAAAGGAAATGCCTG
>JAYUFN010000079.1:0-2367 GCA_043738705.1 Bacteroidota bacterium | reverse complement strand
AGATTTATTTATTTGTGCCAGATACCAATCCGTGATGACCTCTAAATAGTCGGTTTGAGATCTGTACAAAACAAATGAGGCATTTGTTAAATCGATTAATGAAATAATACCGGCTTTATATTGAGCCATTTTTTGCCGATAAACATCCT
Organism: Bacteroidota bacterium; assembly: GCA_043738705.1. Classification (GTDB taxonomy): domain Bacteria; phylum Bacteroidota; class Bacteroidia; order Chitinophagales; family Chitinophagaceae; genus Sediminibacterium. Next base: position 2,218 of record JAYUFN010000079.1, on the reverse strand, counting down.
CTGCTGCATTCAATTGAATGGGCAGTTCTTGCAAATTTTTTTCTGCGGTCAATAAAACCGATTCTGACTGGAGGATGCCCGTATTCAAAGTTAGTTTCTGTTTTTGCAAATCAAAATCACTAGATTCTAACTGATATTTATTTGTGAGTAATTTATCCTTTTTGTAAATACCATTAAATAAATTATACGTAAAACTAACCCCAAACGAATAATTGAAACGTTGATAACCTAATCCTGCACCCAACTCCTTGTATTGATCATTATATTGGATACTCGATCCTCTTGCCCAGGTACTTCCTGCTAAGATAATTTTCGGTAAATACGCCTTTGCTATCAGCTTTTGATTTGAAATGAATATCTCTTTTTTCTTTTGAAAATAATCAAGCAAGGGGTTTGTTACACTGTCGCCATTTAATTTTTCAAATTGACCACTAGTATTTAAATCACTGATAAGAAGCCTCTGTAGATTAATACCTAGCGAGGGTAATCCCGTTAATGCAGACATTTGAATTTTTAGTTGCATCTGAGTTCCCAAAGTTTGCTGATAGTTCATTCGCGCTTTTGAAAGTTCTGCTTTTGCTAAAGAAGAATCGACTCCTGCAATTAAACCACTTGAACTTAGTGCATGAATCACATTGAATACAGACAAATATCTATCAACATTCTGTTGATCCACATCAAGACGGTTTTGTATTTTCAATAGCTGGAAATATGTTTTGGCTACCGCAATTGTTAAAGCATATGACTCCAGATTAACATCTGCTACACCTAAACGAATAATTGCATCTTCATTATTCAGTCTTGCTTTATTCAAACCAAAATTCACCAATTCATATTCGCTGTAAAGCACAGCAATATTGCCTGATACAGCTTGCATATTGTTATCGCCTCTAATACCTGAAGAAGTTGAGGGTGTAATGCCAATAGGCAAATAACTACCTGCTAAAGAATTATCAGACCCAATATTGATCTGATCATTAAATTTCAATTGCGGCAAAAATGAATGTTTTATTTCAATAGCCGAAGCTTTGGCTCTGTTGAGCTCAGCATTTTTTTGTTGAATAGAAGGATAGTAATTTTTTGAAGCAAGTATCAGATCTGATAATGAAATTGCTTTTCCTTGTGCCAACAAAAACGTTGTAGGCATTGATAATAATATACCAAACACCAAATAGCATCTCCAAGGATGGAATTTGCTCATATACTAGTTTTTAAATGAAAATTTTGTTTGCTAAGTTGAATTATGCAAAAGCGGGAGGACCTCTTTTTCCATTAGAATAGGGGAAATCTGAAAGGAAGTTAATACGATAATAATATCCAAATGTTTCAGTTCCATAATAACAATAAGAAAAAGATACAAATAGAGGTACGCATTCTCCAATTGATTTTGGCTCAAACCTTTTATTTAATCGGTTGTTCGACTTGGATAAAACATTGGATTTAGTAATAAAAAAAGAACCCTTCTTTATTTTAAACGATGAATAATCAACGCTTGAAGTTAATTTTTTATTAGCAGTGCTGTGAAGGTCAAAATTAAAAAACAACTGAACAGTAAAAAAAGCCAAATAGAGCACTAATGCTAGCGCTCTATTGAGTATTTTATATGTTTTACATTTACTTGACATTGGTAATTGTAGCAGCAAAGTAAAAGCTATTATTTAAATGTAGCAATCGATTTTTTCAAAAAAAATCATAAAAAACGGGAAGAGTTACTTATTCGAATTTAATAGCTTCAGTAATACCCTTCCAGTTATCTGTTCTAAATGGCGCTGCAGGAAACCCTTCCTTATTAAATAAATTTGCATCAATTGGAGAATCGGTCCAACCATACCGAATAGCAATTGGATTAGTTACATCTTCATTCCAGACTAGAATTTTGTTTCCTTCAATCGAAGCTTTAGCAAAATAAAACTTCTTATCAGACCCCGCTATCTCAAAACCTTTTAGGTAACCATATTTATCTTTTACCATCAATCCCGCGCCCCCGTAACGAAAACTCAGAATGGCTTTATTATTTGAAAAATCTACTGATTCATAAACAGGACCACAATACACTGCATTGCCAATATGATAGGTATTCACCAATGCATTTGCAGCTAAGCGCAAACCAACATTTTCTTTATCTAGGGGATGTACATTGTCGGGATTACCGATATCCGTGGTGACAGCCATTCCGGTTAGTGGTAGACTCAAAGCTATTGTCTGCGCTTCTCTTAAT
>JAYUFN010000078.1:0-6600 GCA_043738705.1 Bacteroidota bacterium | reverse complement strand
GTTCTTATTTTATTTACAAGTGTTTTGTATCCTCACATTTGTATTGGGGGGATGCTACCGTATGTACCACCAGCGGTATAAAGGAAAGCCGGATATTGAGATTCAAGGAAGTACGAAATATACCCCTGAGTATAAATAAAGTATAAAAAAATTTTGTCAGGAACTTCAGATTGCTATTTTTGCAATCCCAATTTAGTTCTTAACAAGACGAATAATGCGAAAGTAGCTCATTTGGTAGAGCACGACCTTGCCAAGGTCGGGGTAGCCGGTTCGAGCCCGGTCTTTCGCTCAGAGTCCCGTCCGCGTTGGCGGTTCGGGATTTTTTTTTGGAATGCCTTGGTGGTGGAATTGGTAGACACGCAGGACTTAAAATCCTGTCTTCAGCAACGGAGGTGCGGGTTCGATTCCCGCCTGAGGCACAATAGATAAAAAACCTTGAGAAGTGAATCTCAAGGTTTTTTATTTTCAGGGATGGGTAAATGGTCTTAGAATTCGTATCGATATTCGATGTTTCCGATGAATATTTTTTTATTGTCGGTGCAGGTCTCATTTATTTTTAGCCCTTTTTCATTGTAAGCATATTTCCATATAAAATAAGTACCGCTTGCAGCTAATTGGTTCATTTGAATGGGCTTGCCCTTTTCGTTGTACTCATACACATAATCGGGTACCAATTTTTTTAATCGGGAATTGAAGTGTACGATATCGGTCAATTGCTTAGCCACATTATAATAATAGTAAAAGGTTTCTGTGTCTTTGTTCTTTTTCTTCCAATGCTCTTCAACGGGATTGCCCAATTCATCTATCAGCATTACAGCAATGCTACTATCCGTTTTGTTTTTGATTTTTAATACATCTGAAACCTGCCCCAAAGCATTGTAATGCCATTCTCTTCTTTCGACCCACTTGTATTTCAATGCAGTATCGGTAGTGGTAAGTGTAAAACTTTGAATCCTACCTTTTTCGTCATAACCATATTCCATCTTATTTTCAATGCCATTGCTATAACTCTGTGTAAGCTTTAATTTACCTGCTTCATAAAAGCTGGTGGTTTCCATGGTTTTCCCCGAAATATTTGTAGAATGGGTAATAAGTTTTTTCCCGTCTAGACTCAATTCCTGCTCCAACAAAAAACCTGCCGTAACCGAATGATCTTCTTCGAAACTGGTTGCAATTACTTTTTTTACTTTGTTGCTGCGTAATAATTGATATTGTGTATTGCTTTGTTGGGTACCTAATATGTCGTTATAATAATATTGGCCATCCGCAATCGTATAGAAGAATAGGCCAATGAACACCGAAATAAATCTCATGATTTTGTTTTAATGATTCAAATGTACACTGAGAGTTTTCAACATTCAAAATAACCTAGTCACTATAAGCCATACCAATCAATTAGTTCTGTATTTTTAGTCAAATGTTAACAAGTGTCACACCATCCCGAAAGAAAAGAAAAAAATTGTCTCAATTGTAATGCAGAAGTGGCCGGTAAATTTTGCCAGGTATGCGGACAAGAAAATATTGAGTCCAAAGAATCCTTCTGGGCTTTAGCTACGCATTTCATTTATGACATTACACATTTTGATGGAAAGTTTTTTAGTACGCTGAAGTACCTCCTTTTTAAACCAGGTTTTTTATCTCATGAATATTTGAGAGGTAGAAGAACTTGCTATTTGCATCCAATTCGGATGTATGTATTTACTTCAGCTATCTTCTTTTTGATATTTTTTAGTTTTTATCAGACGGAAGATACTTTAAAAATAAATGAAGAAAAAAAAACGGTAGCAGCAGAAATTAAACAATTAAAAAATCGGAAAGAACTCCTTGAAAAAGTAAGCGCTAGTCTTGATTCTGCAGATTTAGAAATGTCGTCAGAAAAAACAAAAGCGAAAGTCGAAAAACTAAATAAAGAAATTGCGGCACTTCAAAAAGATTCTACAAAAAGGGATAGTATCCTTTCAGTTAACAACAATTTTACTATTTTGGGGAAGAGTGATGATGATGATCCGATTGCAAGTTCAAATAGGCAATACGATTCTCTTCAAAATGGGTTGCCAATTGTACAAAGAGACGGTTTTTTTTGGCGAAGTATAAAGTACCAGCGAATTCATTTGAACGAAAAATATAAGAATGATGGTAAAGCAATTGCTAAAGGGGTATTTACACGATTCTTGCATATGTTTCCCCAAATGCTATTCGTTTCACTACCCTTTTTTGCATTGATTTTGCAATTGTTATATGTGAGGCGTAAACAATTATACTATGTAAACCATGTGGTATTTACCATTCATTTATACTGCGGCACATTTATACTCATTTTAGCATCCCTGCTGATAGGATCAATTTTAGGAGTGTTTCATGTTGATATGCAGATCTATGGATTAATTGCCTACTTAATTATTTTATTTTATTGGTATAAATCTTTTAGAAATTTCTACAGCCAGTCAAGAAGCAAAACGATTTTAAAATTTGTGATTTTGTTTTTCATGACAATGCTTTTGATGTCGCTTTTATTTGTATTATTTTTTTCTTTTTCTGCATTTTTAATTTAATTTTTTTCAATGAACACTCTTGCAAATAGCTTTCTTGGTTTGGTTAAAATTATGGATGAGTTGCGGGAGCAATGTCCATGGGATAAAAAACAAACTGTTGATACACTGCGCTCACTAACTATTGAGGAGACTTACGAGTTAGCGGATGCGATTACAGATCATGATTGGAAAGGAATTAAAGAAGAGCTAGGCGATATCCTCCTGCATTTATTATTCTATGCCAAGATTGGTTCTGAGCAGGAACAATTTACCTTACAAGAAGTAATAGATGGAATCAGTGCAAAACTTATCCATCGTCATCCACATATTTATGGCGATATCAAAGTAACTGACGAAGAAGACGTAAAAAGAAATTGGGAAAAGCTCAAAATGAAAGAAGGGAAAAAATCGGTTCTGAGTGGGGTACCGCCCTCATTACCAGCTATTGTGAAGGCAACAAGAATTCAGGAAAAGGCGAAACAGGTTGGTTTTGAATGGGATAATAAAGAAGATGTTTGGAAAAAAGTTGAGGAGGAAATAAATGAATTAAAGGAAGCTGTTGTAAAAGGTACCCAAGTTGATATTGAGGAAGAATTTGGAGATGTTTTATTTAGCCTTGCAAATTATGCACGGTTTTTGCAAATAGACGCAGAAGGGTCGCTCGAAAAAACAAATAAGAAGTTTATCCGTAGATTTCAGGAGATGGAAGTAATTGCCCTATCAACTGGCAACGACCTTTCGAGTATGAGTTTAGATGAGATGGATGCTATTTGGGAACAAGTTAAAATACAAATGAGAAATACTTGATAACTACATTACGACAAGGAGCATATAAGCATGGGTACCTGATTATAACAGCGGCCTGGTTGTATACATTGTCGTTTATTTTTATTAACTATTGGAGCTATAATTCTACCCCTCAAAAAGTTAAAGATAAGCTTGAACAAAAAATTGAACAAAGCGAAAAGAGTTTTTTAAAGCTTAGTGAGGATACCGTTTTTTTAAAGGAAGTATTAGCAGATACTGTAGCTGAAAGTAAAAGGGCAGCAACCCTAAAACCATTTGGCGTTTTTTTATACCAGTTGCTTAAAACTGGTTCGCCGGTACTGTCTTATTGGAATACCAACTCCATCTATATCGCTCCAGAAGATCTTCTACGAGATGAAGGCAACTATTTTGTGAACCACCAGAATGGCGATTTTGAACTGATTATCAAAAATATTCGGTACCAAAAAAAAGACCTGAAACTGGTAGGCATGATTCCCATTCGTTGGGGCTACTTTATAGAAAATAAATATTTGAAAGTTGGTTTTGATGGGTTTCCGGATTTAAGTAAACAATATGAAATAGCAAACGGCCCAAAAAGTTTACCGGTATTGAATTCAAAGGGAGATACTTTATTCCACATTCAGCAGAAGGAGGGTAAAGCTTTTATTGGTTACGACCGTGTAACCTTATTATTGCGTGCATTGGCAATTATTTTATTATTTCTTTTTCTGCATGAATTGGCAGAAGGGCTTGTTAAAGGAAATGGCTTCCTGATCGGTTATGGTAGTTTGTTGATGATTGTGTTTTTATTGCGTTTAATCAGTTATCAATTTGCATTTCCTTTCGAGTATGATAAAATTCCGCTCTTCGATCCTTCTATTTACGCATCTAATTTCTTTCATAGATCTTTAGGCGATCTTTTGATCAATGCAGTCATTTTTTTCTGGCTGGCTAGGTTTTATCAGGAAAATAAGGATAAAGAAAGCCAGTTGTTTTTATTTATACCTAAGCAGATTCGCTTTGATATTTCCATATTTGTATTAACCATCGTTTGCCTTGTAATTGGTAATATTATAAAGAGTTTAGTGGTGGATTCAAAGATATCTTTCGACATCACAACGCTCGATTTTTATACCATTGTTTCTTTTATCGTGCTCTGTTTTCTAGTCTTATTTTTCTTTCATCTGTCGCAACTTTTAATACGGGCACAGGTGGAAGACGGGAATAGTATTTACCGAGAATTAATTATTGCGGCTACTACAGGCTTATGTTACCTTTTTATTTTTATAAATCCTCACGATACGATAATTAATATGTTGATACTAGCATGGCTGATAGCTTATATCATATTATTAAACTTAAGAAAATCCGATGTCAGTATACCTCTATTGCGTTCATCCTTTTTTATTTTTTGGGTAATGCTTTTTGCTATGTCTATAGCTGCCATTGTGATGTATGAAAATCGATTCGTAGAACACAATCAAAGAAAAAGGATTGCAGAAAAATTGGCTGTGCAAACAGACCCTTCTGGAGAGAACCTTTTGAATATTGCAGCAACGAATTTTGATGATGCTTTCTTAAGAAACAATTACCACAGGTTTCAAAGCGAATATGCCAATAAATACATCAAGGATAGTCTGATCAATGAAAATTTTTCTGGCTACCTAAATAAATATGATACTCGCATCTACACTTACGACCAAAATTTCAAGCCACTTTATAATGAAGATTCTACCACTTTCGCTTCTATCAAAACCATCATTCTAAATAAGGCTAAGCCAACAATGATTCCAGGATTATTTAGTTACGAAAAAAATCCTGACGGCTTTAGTTTTCTATATCAAAAGGAGATTAAAGATGGAAATGATCTCAAGGGATTTCTTTTTGTAATGATCAATTCAAAACGATATAAAAGTGAGGCGCTTTATCCTGAATTGTTCAATCAATCACAAGATATTTCATCGGATCTCAATACCAATTATGCTTATGCTATTTATAGTAATGGCAAACTCATTAATCATTTCAATAACTATAATTTCCCGAGCCGATTAGATGAAAGTAAATTTCCTGGTTTTGAAAACACTTTTAAACAAGTAGGGGATTATAATGAGTTGTGGTTTAATAGTGGAAACGGAAAGCTGGTATTGGTTGTTAAAAAAAGTACTTGGGTGTTAGAGTCGGTAACCTTGTTTGCTTATCTGTTCTGTGCATTTCTTGTTGTAATCTTTTTATTTCAAGGGGGTAGTTATTTACTAACACATCGTTTTCAATGGACTGTATTGAAAACTTCATTTCGGTTTACTATTCGTTCACAGATTCATGCAACAATCATTTTTCTAAGTGTATTTTCTTTCATTGTCATCGGGATTGCTACCATTTCGTTCTTTATCCTTCGCTTTAATCGAAACAATGAAGATCGGCTTTCCAAATCTATCCAAGTAATGGCTAATGAGATTGATACTAAGATCCGGTCGCAGTTGGTATTTGACGACGTGTTAACCGTTAACAACATGACTTCGATGGACGATTTGGAAAAGACGATCGCTGAAATATCGGACCTCCATAATGTGGACATTAACTTTTATGATGTTTACGGAAACCTCAAAATATCAACGCAGCCTTATATCTACAATAAGCGACTGGTAAGCGAAAAGATTAATCCCATTGCCTATTTTGAACTACATGGCAATAACAGTATTCGTTTTATTCAGAGCGAACAGATTGGCGGATTTTCGTATTTAAGTATCTATGTTCCATTGACTGATGAATCAGGAAATGTATACGCTTATTTGAATATCCCTTATTTGAATTCTCAAAGTGAGCTAACTCAGGAAATATCAGGTTTTCTAGCAACGCTGATTAATTTGAATGCTTTTATTTTTTTAGTAGCGGGAGGCATCGCATTCTTCCTTACCAACCGCATCACAGCCAGTTTTAGTTTGATAGGTGAGAAGATGCAACAAATTAATTTGGGGAAAGTAAATGAAGTAATTGTATGGAACAGAAATGACGAGATTGGAATTTTAGTAACTGAATATAATAAGATGGTGAATAAGCTAGGGTCTAGCGCCGAAGCATTAGCAAAAAGCGAAAGGGAAGGAGCATGGCGAGAAATGGCACGACAGGTTGCTCATGAGATCAAGAATCCCCTTACACCGATGAAACTCAGTATCCAATACCTGCAAAAGGCAATTCAGTCAGGTTCGCCAAATATCAAGGAGCTCTCAGAAAAAATGGCGGAGACACTGATAGAACAAATTGATCAGCTTTCTAAAATTGCAGGCGACTTTTCGCAGTTTGC
>JAYUFN010000077.1:0-2376 GCA_043738705.1 Bacteroidota bacterium | reverse complement strand
GGAAAAAAGCGTAGACCGTCGGCTGAAGATCTAACAAACGTTGACATCCTTTTATTCGATATACAAGATGTAGGCTCCAGAAATTATACCTACATCGCTTCGCTTCAAGAGTATATGGAAGCAGCTTTTGAAAACAAAAAACCACTACTTATTTTGGACCGCCCCAATCCAAATGGCTTTTATGTGGATGGTCCGGTTCTCGATTCAGGCTATAAAAGCTTTGTAGGTATGCAATCTATACCAATTGTTTACGGGATGACCATTGGCGAATACGCGCTCATGATTGCTGGAGAAAAATGGTTAAATGAAAAAGCTAACGCACAATATAATTTTTATAAAACTACTACGAATTCAAAAGACACCCTCTTTCATTTTCAGGTTATTAAATGCGCAAATTATACCCATCAATCAAAATATATTTTACCTATAAAGCCTTCGCCAAATCTTCCTGACATGAGTTGCATTTACTGGTATGGGAGTAACTGTTTATTCGAAGGAACTGCACTGAGTGAAGGTCGGGGTACGGATCATCCATTTGCAATATTTGGACACCCCTCGTTACCTCATTCTCTATTTGCATTTACACCCACAAGCAGAGAAGGTGCAAAAGAACCAAAACTACAAAACCAATTATGCTATGGCTGGAATTTAGCTGGCCCAAATGAAACCGTCATCAAAAAAATCACTAACAAAATACAAATTCAAAATCTATTGCATGCATATCAACTTTTTCCTGATAAAGAAAACTTTTTCTTGAAACCAAAATCCGGAAAACCAACCGATTATTTCTTTAATAAACTAGCAGGTAACAATGAATTGATGGAACAAATAAAATCAGGAGCAACAGAAACAGAAATCAGAAAGAGTTGGGAGCCTAAACTCAAGGCCTTTAAAGAAATTAGAAAAAAATATTTGCTCTATAAAGATTTCGAATAATGCCTTTTTTAATAAAGTACAGTGGTGTTTTTTATACAACTAAGTTTATCTTCACCGCATGAACTCTGGTAAAGAAAGGATCGCATTCCAAGATTTAAAAATCGTATTCATGGGCACTCCTGATTTTGCCGTTGCCTCTTTGGATGCTTTGGCAAAAGCAGGTTGCAATATTATTGCTGTTGTTACAGCCCCCGATAAACCTGCTGGTCGCGGTATGAAACTAACCGAAAGTGCTGTAAAAAAATATGCTGTCGAAAATGGTCTGCACATTTTACAGCCCGAAAAATTAAAGAACCCCGAATTCATTGAAACACTTCGAGCACTTAACGCAGATGTGCAAGTGGTGGTTGCATTTAGAATGTTACCTGAAATAGTTTGGGATATGCCCAAACTTGGAACTATCAATTTGCACGGTTCCTTATTACCTCAATACCGTGGTGCCGCGCCAATTCATTGGGCAGTAATTAATGGAGAAAAATTTACCGGAGTTACCACATTTAAATTGCAGCATGCAATAGATACTGGCGATATTTTATTACAAAAACGTTTTGAAATTACCGACGATGAAACAACAGGAGAAGTTCATGACTGTATGAAAGAAATTGGCGCATCCGTTCTTGTAGAAACCATTAAAGGGATGGCCAATAATAGTTTAAAAGAAACAAAGCAAAGCGAGTTTATCAAAGAAACTGATCTTAAGCACGCGCCAAAACTGTTTACCGAAAATTGTCAGATTAACTGGAGCCAACCAATCAATATCATTCATAATTTCATTAGAGGTCTTTCACCTTTTCCTGGTGCCTTATCTAAACTAGACGATAAGATCCTAAAAATATATCGTAATAAAAAAGAAGCTATTATCCATCAAGATGCTCCAGGGACTGTTTTGAGTGATGGAAAAACTTACTTAAAATTCGCTGCAACTGATGGATACATTCATTTGCTTGACCTACAATTAGAAGGAAAGAAAAGAATGCTTACTGAAGACTTTCTTAGAGGCTATCGCGTATTAAACGCAGCGCAATAAAATTAAACTATTGGGCGAGTTGTTTCTTTAATTCTCCAAGTTCAACAACACCTTGCTTTCTCCAGACTTCTTTCCCATTTTTATATACAACAAAAACCGGCAAAGCTTCTACCTGATTAGCTTTCATGACATCAATATCCATTCCTCCATCCACTTTCACGAAAGCATATTTTAAGCTTTTATCTGATTGCAAAGACACTAAAATAGGTTGCATTTTTTTACATGGCGGGCACCATTCAGCACCAAAATCAACTAATACAATTGGCGCTTTTTGAATTGAGTTATTATAATCCTGAAGACTTAATTGTTTTTGATCTCCATTTGATTCTACTGGTTTACCTTCTAGTTTCCATGCATTTAGTCCCCCCTTTAAATTCTGCACATTCGTAAATCCAACACTCGCTAGATACTGC
>JAYUFN010000076.1:0-6622 GCA_043738705.1 Bacteroidota bacterium | reverse complement strand
ACCCAATACATTATTAGCAAAACAAATTCCAAATGAAATAAAAGCCCCCGAGTTTTTCAGGGGCTTTGGAAATATTTTATTATTCACCCCAAGCTGCCAAAATTTCTTCAGTATGATTCTTGGTATCTGGCTTTGCAATTATTTTTACAATCTTACCAGTTTCATCGATCAAAAAAGTAGTTCTGGTGGTACCCATATAAGTGCGCCCCATGAATTTTTTTTCTCCCCACAAATTGTATTTATCTACAATTTTTTTGTCTTCATCTGATACAAGCGGAAAAGGCAATTCGAACTTCTCTTCAAATTTTTTATGACTTGTTACACTATCCGTGCTTACGCCAACTACCTGAAATCCTTTTTTCAATAAAAGACTGTAATTGTCTTTCAAATTGCAAGCCTGTGCTGAACATCCCGGTGTGTCATCCTTTGGATAAAAATATAATACCACTTTTTTTCCTTTGAAATCTGCTAATGAAATAGTCTTCCCATTTTGGTCAACCGCTTTGAAAGCGGGCGCCTTACTTCCTTCTTTTAATACTGCCATTTTATTTTATTTAGTGTTCAATCAATATATAAACCTTGTAAAACCAAATTTGTTGGAGTTTTAAGGATATGATTTAAAAAATTAACGGAGCTTTTCAGTTCCTGACCTTACATTTGCACAATTTATTTTTTTGCGACTATGCCTAAAGACAACTCAATTACTTCGGTTTTAATCATTGGTTCCGGACCCATTATTATCGGTCAGGCTTGTGAATTTGATTATTCGGGCACACAAGCTGCTCGCAGCCTACGTGAAGAAGGAATAAAAGTGATCCTAATTAACAGTAACCCCGCCACCATTATGACCGATCCGATGATGGCTGACAAGGTTTATCTGCTCCCTTTGACAGTTGAAAGTATAGAAAAAATATTAGAAGAGAACCAGATTGATACAGTTTTGCCTACAATGGGTGGACAAACGGCTCTAAATCTATGTAAAGAAGCAGACGAATTGGGCATTTGGGAAAAGTATCATTGCCGACTTATTGGAGTGGATATTGCAGCAATTGATACTGCTGAAGACCGCGAAAAATTTCGCCAGTTGATGGTTAAGATTGGAATTGCAGTTGCTCCTAGCAGAGTTGCAAATAGTTTTTTGGAAGGAAAAGAATTTGCACAAGAAATTGGATTCCCCTTGGTGATCCGACCTTCTTTTACACTTGGAGGTACAGGTGGGGGGTTTGTTCACAGTAAAGACGATCTAGATGCAGCACTTGAGAAGGGCTTAAAAGCTTCTCCGATTCACGAAGTGTTGGTTGAAAAAGCAGTTTTAGGATGGAAAGAATACGAATTAGAATTACTTCGCGACTGTAACGATAATGTGGTGATCATTTGTACAGTTGAGAACCTAGATCCGATGGGGGTGCATACAGGCGATTCAATCACCGTAGCTCCTGCAATGACGCTAAGCGATACTGCTTTTCAAGACATGCGCAATAAGGCCATCTTAATGATGCGCTCATTGGGCAATTTCACCGGAGGCTGCAATGTTCAGTTTGCATTGAATCCCGAAAACGAAGAATTAATTGCAGTAGAAATCAACCCTCGTGTTAGCCGATCTTCTGCACTTGCTTCTAAGGCTACTGGTTACCCTATCGCAAAAATTGCAGCAAAACTGGCTATTGGATATTCTCTAGATGAATTAAAAAATCAGATCACTAAAACTACTTCAGCCTATTTCGAACCGGCTTTGGACTATGTGATTGTGAAAGTGCCACGCTGGAACTTTGATAAATTCAAAGGCGCAAATGACACTTTAGGATTACAAATGAAGAGTGTAGGAGAAGTAATGGCAATTGGCAGATGCTTTACCGAAGCAATTCAGAAAGCATGTCAGAGCTTAGAAAATGAAGCACTTGGACTGGGATATTACGGCAAAAGTTTGATGAAAAGCGAAGAGATTGTGGAATATATCAAGACCCCAAAATGGGATCGTATTTTCCGCATCAAAGACGCGCTGATGCAAGGCTCTACCGTAAAGTCAATTGCTCAAGCAACAGGAATTGATCGCTGGTTTCTCTATCAGATTCTCCAGATTTGTAATATAGAAAAAGATATTGCTCACTATAATTTAGATACTATTCCAACAGCATTATTAAAAGAGGCTAAAAAGAATGGTTTCAGTGACCTTCAGATCGTTCGTATAATGAATAACACTTGTACAGAAGATGAAGTGTACGAAAAAAGAAAAGCCCTAGGGATTACCCGTATCTATAAGATGGTTGATACTTGTGCCGCTGAATTTGAAGCAAAAACACCTTATTTCTATAGCAGTTTCGAATGATAGGCATTAAACAATAAATTAATTACCATTTTTACTAGGGCCGCTTGTTATAAGCGGCCTTATTAATTTACTTTGCAGATCTAGCATCCTTTTTGCTTGTATTGCAAATATGAATAATTCAGATTCTGGTCAAATTTTTCAAACAAATAACCCTAGCAGATGGCAGCGTGTTCAATGGGGGGGAAGAATTTTATTATTCTTATTGATTTTAATCATCGCTGTAATCTCAATTGCTATTAAAACAATGTACCTCCCTAACCTGCCCATGATACAGGGACAGGCCATGAAAGAGGTTTTACAGGCAGAAAAGCCCAGCAGTCCATTGGCTAAAAAATATCAGGGCTTTCGAAAATTTATTGATAATAGATGGGCAAAAGGAAAAGGTTGCGGCCAAGCCGACAGCGTTCTAAATCTTTCCAATTCTGAACTTTTCAGTGATAGCCTCGGAATTCGCTCAGCATTTTATGTTGCATGGGATGCACAATCTTTTTTCTCTCTCAAAAGGAATATTTCGAAAATGAATCTCGTAATGCCAGAGTGGTTTTTTATAGATCCAAAGGGAGATTCTGTCTATAGCAATATTGATAAGCGCGGTTTCGATGTAATTAAAGCCTCTGGCGTTCGAGTGATGCCCATGTTAACAAATAATGTGAAATCTGTTTTTAGAGGCGATATTATTCATCGCATTATTAATGATCCAGTTAAGAAAAATAAACTGATCAACGACCTCATCCGGCTCATCAAACAAAATGGTTTTGTTGGAATCAATATCGATTTCGAGGAACTGATCGAGAAAAAAAATGAGGTACTTACCAATTTTCAAAAAGAATTATACAACCGAATGCATAAAGAAGGGCTATTGGTTTCTCAAGATGTAATGCCCTTCAACGAAGACTATGACTACCAATCGTTAGGAAAGTATAACGACTACTTATTTCTTATGGCCTACGACGAACACAGTAGCGATACAAAACCTGGCCCCGTAAGTAGCCAACGTTGGATTGAAGCAGCAGTTGATCAATTAGCCAAAAAAGTACCCCCACGCAAGATCGTTCTGTGTATTGCCGCATACGGATACGATTGGATACAAGGTGGACAAGGAACTGACGTTACCTACCAGCAAGCACTTACCATTGCTAGGGAAAGCGAGGGAAAAGTATCGTACAATAACGATAGTTACAATTTGAGCTATAGCTATTTTGATGATAATGATAGGTCACATATAGTTCACTTTACAGATGCCGCTACTAATTTCAACACTTTAAGATTTGCTACTGAATATCCTTTAGCAGGAACTGCACTTTGGCGACTTGGAAGTGAAGACAGCAGGGTTTGGGATTTTTATAACCAACCTATGAGTAAGAAAGCGCTTACTAAATTTAATTTTTCGGAATTCAACCGAGTAGAAGCAACTGATGATGTTGACTTTATGGGCGATGGAGAAATATTGGATGTATTATCAACTCCAAAGGAAGGATATATCACGCCAGAAATTGATTCTACTTTAATGCTTATCAGTGAAGAGCGATACGATTCGCTTCCAAGTATGTTTGTAGTAAAACAAATGGGGCGGGGGAATCCATCAAAAAAACAACTTGTACTTACTTTTGACGATGGCCCCGATCCGGTTTATACACGTCAGATCCTTGATATCTTAGCTAAATACCATGTGCCTGCAAGTTTCTTTGTAGTTGGTATTGAAGCAGAAAATAATATCCCTTTAATCAAAAGAATTTATAATGAAGGTCATGAACTAGGTAACCACACTTTTACCCATCCCAATATGGCTAAAGTGAGTAAGCAAAGGGCTTTACTTGAAATGGATGCCACTCGCTTATTATTGGAATGTATTACTGGTCATAGTACTATCATGTTCCGAGCACCTTATAATGCAGATGCACAGCCTGAAAAAATGGAAGAGCTGGTGCCTGTTGCATTAAGTAGAACCAGAAACTATCTGACTATTGGAGAGAATATAGATCCGGAAGACTGGGAGGCCAGCGAAGTGCCGCATTTCAACGCGGATACGGTATATAATCGTGTGATGGCTTTAAAGGATCGAGGAAATATTATTTTGTTACACGATGCAGGGGGTGATAGAAGTGCTACCGTTGGGGCTCTCCCAAGGCTGATTGAAGACTTACAAAAGCAAGGCTATACATTTACTACCGTTGCAGAATTACTCGGCAAAAAAAGAGATGATATGATGCCCCGAGTTCCTTTCGGAAGTGGTTATCGGTTACTTCAGTTTAATAGTTTTATAGCTGAGTTAGGATATTATCTAAGCCAACTTCTATTCGCACTTTTTATTCTGTTTTTGATTCTGGGCTCTGTCCGTTTAATCATGATGCTGAGTCTTTCAGTTTTACAGAGAAAAAATGAGAAAAAACTATTGCAGATTCCATTTACTGGTAATCCATTGGTATCGATTATTGTTCCGGCTTTCAACGAAGAAGTAAATGTGGTAAGCTCTATCGAAAATCTATTGCAATGCGACTACCCAAATTTCAATATCGTGTTTGTGAATGATGGAAGTAAAGATAGCACTTACGAAAAAGTATCTGCTGCATTTTCAAGTCATCCAAAAGTACAAGTGCATACCAAACCAAATGGCGGAAAAGCGTCTGCCCTGAATTATGGAATTGAGCAAACAGATGCCGAATATGTTGTATGCATTGATGCCGATACCAAACTATTAACTAATGCAGTAAGCAAACTAATGCAACATTTTAATAAAGAAAATGTAGGCGCTGTTGCTGGTAATGTAAAAGTGGGAAATGAAGTAAATATTTTAACACGCTGGCAGAGTATTGAATATATATCCAGTCAGAATGTAGACCGTAAGGCATTTGCCTATTTAAATGCAATAACTGTAGTACCTGGTGCAATTGGGGCATTTAGAAAAGAAGCAGTAGCAGCCGCTGGCGGTTTTAGTACTGATACCCTTGCTGAAGATTGCGATTTAACCATTCGTATCCTTCGATCTGGTTATCAGATCGATAATGAAAATAGCGCAGTCGCTATGACCGAAGCACCAGAAACCTTAAAACAATTTATGAAACAAAGGTTCCGTTGGACTTTTGGAGTGATGCAAACATTTTGGAAAAACAGGGACGCTATGTTTAATCCACGATTCAAAGCCCTAGGCTGGCTGGCATTACCAGATATTATGCTGTTTAAATATATCATCCCTGTGTTTGCTCCTTTGGCCGACTTTATGATGCTAATGGGTTTATTAACCGGCAATGCAAGTAAATTGGGCTTTTACTACCTTATTTTCATGCTTGTTGATGCAGCTATTGCAGCACTCGCGTTTCTTTTTGAGAAAGAACCAATTTGGAAACTGATCTGGCTATTACCACAGCGTTTAGTTTATCGTTGGCTGATGCTGATAGTGCTTTTTAGGGCTTATCGAAGAGCCATCAAAGGAGAATTACAACACTGGGGGGTATTGAAAAGAACGGGAAATGTAAAAGATATTCAAACAATCCAAAAAACATAATCCAAGTTTACAAGTGCAGTATGTAACATTACTGCCCTTCTTTTCTTTACTTTGCAACGAATTCAATAAAAGAATCAGGATGAAATTAAAAGATATTCAGGTACAGAATGAGAAAGAAACCCGTGGTGGTTTTGGAGAAGGCATTCATGAAATTGGTAAAGAAAATGAAAATGTGGTAGTACTTACCGCAGATTTAGCAGGATCACTAAAGTTGGGACCATTTATCAAAGATTTCCCCAATCGCTTTGTGCAGGTTGGTATTGCTGAAGCAAATATGATTGGCATTGCCGCAGGGATGACCATTGGCGGCAAGATTCCTTATACCACTACATTTGCGAATTTTAGCACTGGAAGAGTTTATGATCAAATCCGTCAAAGTGTAGCTTATAGCGGAAAGAACGTAAAAATTTGTGCTTCGCATGCAGGATTAACTCTTGGAGAAGATGGTGCCACTCACCAGATCCTTGAAGATATTGGGTTGATGAAAATGTTGCCAGGAATGACTGTCATTGTTCCTTGCGATTTTAATCAAACAAAAGCTGCTACTAAAGCTATCGCTTCTTATGAAGGCCCGGTTTACTTGCGTTTCGGTCGCCCAAAATGGCCAAATTTTACTGCTGCTGACGGATCAGATTTTGTAATCGGAAAAGCTCAAAAACTTTCTACAGGAACCGATGTTTCCATATTTGCTTGCGGTCATATGGTTTGGAAGGCAATTGAAGCTGGGAGAATTTTAGAAGAAAAAGGTCTCAGTGTAGAACTCATCAATATACATACCATCAAACCTTTGGATA
>JAYUFN010000075.1:0-17901 GCA_043738705.1 Bacteroidota bacterium | reverse complement strand
ATCAATGCTTTCATTGAACTTTTTATGCTTTTTTAAAAAGTTGATACAGGTATGTACCATAATTCTTCTAATCCATCCCTCAAAAGCACCCTTGTTTTGAAAAGTATGTATCTGGGTGAATACTTTAATAAATCCTTCCTGCAACATGTCTTCACCGTCTTCGCGATTTTGTGCAAAACGATAACAAACACTGAGCATTTTGGGGCTATACCTGTTATACAACTCCCGTTGTGCTGCAACGTCGTTGTGTAAACATCCCGCGATAATTGCCTGTTCAGTCATGAGGGGGTAATTATATGTACCCCTAAATATAGACATAAAATGTCTTTAAAAGCTGCATGTTAATCAAATTTTTATACCTAAAAAGAGCTGGGTATGGAGTGTTTCCATCATAATTTTTATGTATTAGCTTGAATAGTTATCGGTAATTGTTAAACTAGCCGAATCGATTTCGTTAAAATACCAGCCAGATGTAAAATGTAGTTTGAACCCCACTATATTTGCCACACTGTAACATTTTTAAATTGATCAGAAAATTAATCATCACACAAATTATCGCAGGTTTAATGTTGGTGCTCTTTGCATTCAGCGTTACGCCTAAGAAAATTTTACACGATTTAGTTGCTACACACACCGATTATAGAACTGAACACCTTTATAGTTCAAGCACCCAAAAAGAGCAAGTTCATCAATCGTTTATCAATTGTAAATGCGAGCAGTTAATTGTTCAATCTGTATTTCTGTCAACCATTTCTAAATATGAAATTGTTGAAATCACCGGTCGATTATCTTTTTATCAGAAGCGATACTCCTTTTCATTTAATGCTATTCCGGAAAATCGTGGACTAAGAGGCCCACCTACTGCATGATCATTGAAGTAGATAGATTGCACACATTGCATCTTTACTTCTATGTTACAACTTGCTTACCCAACTCCATTTTTGTAACCAGTAGCACAAATTCTAAGCATGCGTTTATTTTATTTTTTATATCTACCTATTTTATTTACCACTGTTGTAGAAGCTAGTGCTCAACAACACCAAGAGATTTTAAAACCAAGCCTCCTAAATAATTTTGTTAAGTCTACTTTGTCAGGAAGAATTACAGACCAAAAATCGGGCAATCCTTTGTCTGGGGCATCCATTATTATTCATGAAGCTAAAACCGGTGCGATCTCTAATGAAGGGGGTTATTTTGTTTCCCCAGAGATCCCTTCTGGTAAATATTTGGTAGAAATTAATTATCAAGGCTATGGTACGCTCATTCAAAATATTGAAATTAGTGGTAAAACAGTTTTGAATTTCACAATGCAGGAAACCGTTGTGGAGCACGAAGAAGTAACGGTTACTGGTGTTGCATCTGCAACGAGAACCAAACTTTCAGCTCAACCAATATCAATTGTTAAGAGATCCGATTTAATTCAATCAGCTTCCACAAATATTATCGATGCTTTGAGCAAAATGGTTCCAGGAGTTAGCAGTTTAGGTACTGGCCCAGCGATTTCAAAACCGATTATAAGGGGGATGGGATATAATCGTGTTGTTACCGTTCATGATGGTGTTCGTCAGGAAGGACAACAATGGGGCGATGAGCACGGGATTGAAGTGGATGAATATAGTATTCAAAAAGTGGAGGTCCTAAAAGGCCCTGCATCTTTATTTTATGGCAGTGATGCCATGGCCGGTGTAGTACATTTAATTACTAATGTTGCGGTTGAAAGGGGCACAATAAGTGGTAATGTTCTAGGCACATTCAATGATAATAATGGATTATATGGAACCAGCGCAAATATTGCAGGCCATTTAAAAGATGGGTTTAACTGGAACGCATATGGTACCTATAAGAATGCAGGTGACTATCAAAACTCATATGATGGCAAAGTGTTTAATAGTCGTTTCAATGAAAATAATTTCGGCGGTTACCTAGGTATCAATAAGTCGTGGGGATATAGTCATTTACTCATTAGCAATTTCAATCAGCATATTGGTATTGTTGAGGGCGCAAGGGATAGTGCAACAGGTGCATTTCTGGCATTTGCACAAACAGCTTTCGAACATATAGCTACTCTGAATGATTTGAATAGTCGTGATATGGTTACGCCTTATCAACAAGTCACACATTTTAAAATCGCTACTGATAATAATTTTAAGGTTGGTACTGATAGGATGGCTTTAAACTTTGGTTATCAAGAAAATAAAAGAAGAGAATTCGGAGATATTACAAAGCCAAATGAGCCCGACTTATTTTTTGATTTGCAAACGTTAAATTATAGTGTTCAATATCATATAAGTGAGCATCATGGATGGATGAATTCGATTGGGTTGACTGGAATGTATCAGCAAAATAGAAACCTTGCTGATAGAGTTTTAATTCCCGAATACAACCAATTCGATATTGGGTCGTTCTTTTATACTAAAAAAACTTTTGATAAGATCACTCTGAGTGGAGGAGTGCGCGCCGATTATAGAAATACAATAGGTAAAGAATTCTATAAAAATGGTGTTTTAAGATTTGCTGCTTTTAATAAAAATTTTGCAAACATTAGCGCTAGTATTGGTATTAGCTATTCTCCAATTGATGATATTACCTGGAAGTTCAATATAGCTCGTGGATACCGTGCTCCAAATGTATCGGAGTTGGCGAGTAACGGGGCGCACGAAGGAACCAATCGTTACGAATACGGAGACAATAATTTAAAGTCCGAGACTACTTTGCAAATTGATGCTGGATTTGAGATTAATAAAGATCATGTAAGTTTTGCGCTAACTGGATTCTATAATAATATTCAGAATTATATTTTCTATAGTAAACTGGAATCTGTTTTAGGGGGAGATTCGTTAGTACATTTTGACGGTAATTTGATCACAGCTTTTAAGTTTCGACAGGCAAGTGCATCGTTGTATGGACTGGAAGCAAAGCTAGATATTCATCCACATCCATTTGACTGGTTACATTTTGAAAATAGTTTTTCTTTGGTTGCGGCACACTTTAATCAAAGTTTCGAGGGATCAAATAAACTTCCTTTTATCCCTTCACCAAGACTGCTAAGTGTATTACGTGCAAACTTTAAAAAAACGAACGGAGCTTTAAAAAACACGTATTGTAAAATCGAATTTGATAATGTGTCTTCACAAAACAGAGTTTTTACAGCATACAATACAGAAACTGCTACACCTGGTTATAGTCTAATCAATTTTGGAGTAGGGTCTGATTTCACAAATAAGGGTAAAACTGTTTTTAGCTTGCATCTTTCATTGAACAATTTAACTGATGTATCTTATCAAAGCCACCTGAGTAGATTGAAATATACAGATGAAAATTATTTAACTGGCAGGATGGGTGTTTTTAATATGGGGAGGAACTTTAGCCTAAAGCTCAATATGCCATTGAGTTTTAAAACAAAAGCTTAAACTTGTAATATGGATATTTCTATAAACACTCCGGCGCTACTATTCCCTGCAGTTAGTTTGGTAATGTTGGCATACACCAACCGCTTTCTCGCTTTGTCTAACAGAGTAAGAACTCTACACGATAAATATATTGAACATAATACACCGAATAAGATTATTCATGGTCAGATAAAAAATATTCGATATCGCTTAAAACTCATTAAGCAAATGCAGAGCTTAGGGGTACTCACTTTTATCTGTGCAATTATTTGTATTTTTTTAGTTTATATCAATCAACAGGTTGCCGCTAATATTTTTTTTGCGATCAGTCTGGTAGTATTTACAGCATCACTTCTAATATCTTTGATTGAGGTGCAGTTGAGCAATAAGGCAATTGAATTAGAATTGAGCGATATGGAAGGGCTTGAAAATCCAAGCATGATAGAATTTATTAAAAGTAAATTTTAAGAGTAAATAAAAGAGGCTGTCTCTTTTGAAACAGCCTCTTTTATTTACTTAAGCTAATGCCAATGTTTTTCTTTCTCCAATTTGTTGACGCCACATAGCGTAGTATAAACCTTTGTCTTCTAATAGTTGATGATGACTGCCTGTTTCCACAACCTGTCCTTTTTCCAACACATAAATCCTATCTGCATGCATAATCGTACTAAGCCTATGAGCGATCATCACAGTGATTTGTTCTTTTTCTTTGGAGATTTTTCGGATCGTGTTAGTAATTTCTTCTTCAGTGATACTATCAAGTGAAGAAGTGGCTTCATCAAAAATGAGTAAGTGTGGTTGACGCAATAGTGCGCGGGCAATAGACAATCTTTGTTTTTCACCCCCACTCAATTTTAATCCACCCTCACCAATCATGGTATTTAATCCCTTTTCTGCACGAGATAATAAATTATCACAACTTGCTTTGTGTAAGGCATCTTTTACATCTTGGTCTGTAGCATCAGGCGACACGAATATTAAGTTTTCTCGAATGGTTCCAGCAAATAATTGAGTGTCCTGTGTAACAAATCCAATTTGATTTCTGAGCTCATCAAAGTCTATATCGTGACCATCAATTCCATTGTAAAAGATCGTGCCGTCTTGAGTTCTATATAAGCCTACCAGCAGTTTTACAAGTGTACTCTTACCTGCACCGGAAGGACCAACAAACGCAATGGTCTCCCCCTTTTTAACATCAAACGAAATGCCGTCGAGCGCTTTGAATTGGGCGGTTTGATGTTTGAAAACTATATTCTTGAACACCAACTCTTCAATCATTCCCACTAATTTAGGCTCCTTTGGTTTTGGTTCCACTTTTTTCAACATCAGGGCATGAAAATTACTCATCGATGCTTCTGCTTCACGCCAACTGATAATGATGCTCCCAATTTCTTGCAATGGTCCAAATATGAAGAAACTATAGAATTGTAATGAAATTAATTGACCCACTGTAAGGGTATGTTTGAAGATCAACCACATCAAAGTAAACGTTATTACCTGTCGCAAAAAGTTCACCATTGTTCCTTGAATAAAACTGAGCGAGCGAATGTTTTTTACTTTACGAAGTTCTAAACCTAAAATTTTATAAGTATTGGTATTGAGGCGTTTTACTTCTTGATCTGTTAATCCCAAACTCTTTACCAATTCAATATTGCGTAAACTTTCTGTGGTAGAACCAGCAAGTGAAGTTGTTTCTTTAACAATATTTTTTTGAATAGTTTTTATTTTTTTGCTGAGCAAGTTCGTAACAACAGCAATTAAAAAGGCGCCACCCATATAGATCGGCATAATTGACCAATGCAAACGGGTTGCATAAATTGAAACGAAAACCACACTTACTAAAATTCCAAATAATACATTGATGACGTATCCGATAAACTTCTCAGTATCAGTTCTAACTTTTGTGAGAATTGATAAGGTTTCTCCACTTCTTTGATCTTCAAATTCTTGATAGGGCAAACGCATAGAATGTTTCAAACCATCAGTGAAGATCTTAGCACCAAATTTTTGGATGATCACATTTACCGTATAATCTTGAAAGGCTTTTGCGATTCTGCTAATCATGGCAGTGCCTACCAATAGAAAAAGCATAAAAGCAAGACCATGTATATATCCACTTTCATCTCTTATAGCTCCATCATCGTAAGTCCAAGGGTGACTCGCAAATTGATCAATCATTTTTCCGAAGATCATGGGGTCGAACATCGAAAAAGTTTGATTAATTGCGGCCAGCAATAATGCCAGTCCGATATGCCATTTATAGGGCTTTAAGTAAGAAAGGAGTATTTTCATTTACGATTATTAAGTGTTTTAGTATATCAATATCCGTACTATTCTTCAAAAAGTGACAAAGTTGCCACATGATTCTTTGATTTTGTCGGAATTAGAGTTTTCCACCATCTGTTAATAATAACATCATTTCTACTAAGCGGAATGAGCACTTTAAATCGGTAAATTACAAAAAACATGAATCTTATGCGATGGAGAAAATTTAACGGAGAGCAAATTAACCTACCCATTAAACAAGCGGTAGCAGATGCCATCATCCGCGAAACAGAGAATGGGGTTAAATTAAAAGTATGTATCGGCACTGATAGTCAAGTAAAGGGAGAGGATACAGAGTTTGCAACAGTGATTGTTTTTTTGAGAGAGCACAACGGTGGATTCATGTATATCCACAACGAAAAAACAAAAACTAAATACCATATTAAAGAGCGGATGTTAGTGGAGGTTGCAAAAAGTATCGAAATTGCTTATGAATTGTGTGACTTGTTTATTGAACACCATGTTGAAATGGAAGTTCATGCCGACATAAATACCAATCCTCAGTTTAAGAGTAATGATGCTTTGCGTGAAGCAATGGGTTATATTCTTGGTATGGGATTTGCCTTCAAAGCCAAGCCAGAGGCCTTTGCCAGCAGTTGTTGCGCAGATAAAGTGTGTAATTAAACTTGCAACATAAGATTTTGTTTTGTTCGATCCTAACAGATCCAACTTGTATTTCATCCCCTTTATCGAAACTTAATTTCCCTTCGTTTTATATTCGTTATTCATCAGTTGTAACAAGGCTAGTAATTCCTCTCTTCCTATTTTTTTTTCTGCACTGGTCACAAAATGTCTTGGAAGGAATTGCCAAGTTTCACTCAGTTTGTCCATAAATGCTTTTACGTTTCTTGCAACTACAGTTGGTTTTTCTTTATCAGATTTTGTGAAAACGAGTGTAAATGATACCTGCCATGAATCAAGTTGATTAACAAATTCCAAATCGTTTTTTTGAGGTTCATGGCGACTGTCTATCAAAACAAATACATGTATAAGGTTTTCTCTCTTGCGCAGATATCCATCAATCATTTGTTCCCATCGATTTCTGTCTGAAATAGATCTTTTAGCATACCCATATCCTGGAAGATCCACTAAAAACCATCTTTCCTTTGGACCCTTTATATTTCCGGAACTTTCAATTTCAAAATGGTTAATCAATTGTGTTTTACCTGGAGTGCCCGAAGTTTTTGCTAGATTCTTTTGCTTGGTCAATAGATTGATCAATGACGATTTGCCAACATTACTTCTTCCAATAAAAGCGTATTCAGGCTTGTCGGGCTTTGGACACTGTTCTACTAGAGCTGATGAAATAAGGTATTTGGCCGAAGTGATTTCCATAGTGCAAAGTAAATGAATATTGTCTTAGCGGTACTAATCAACAGGAGTAAGGGCCAAATACATAAAAAAAACCTAATCGAAAATTAGGGCTTTTATATTTATTTTCTTTTTGGGAGAACCAAACTATCAGCCGGATATCTGGCTTTTATACTATCTCTAACAGAAGTGCACCAATCAAATAACTTTTGTTTTTCGGTATCCGTTAATACGGCATTCTTATGAATAATTGTATAAGATTCAAGTGGCATATCACCTTCTTTAATCTGTTCCATACATTCATCCAGTTTCTTGTACTGACGCGCAATTCTATAAGTACTGAATTCGTTGAAATTCATGTGTTTCTTTCCGTCAGTCACGTGATTATCTAAAAACATCCTTATCGGCTGAACTGAAGCATACCAAGGGTAAACGGTATTATTACTATGACAATCATAACAGGCTTTTGTTAGAATGCTTTTTACATCTTCAGGTGCCGCATAAGTTTTTGATATGTCGTTATCAGTTTTGTTTGAGTCGTTCTTTGCAGGACGGTATGCTTGAAGTACAACGAGTATGATCAAAAGTGTTAATCCTATTTTACGAATGATTTTCATTTTGTTTATTTTAGATTAGTATCGTTCCTGTCATTTCTTTCGGGATTTTCAATCCCATTACTTTTAAAATGGTTGGAGCCAAATCCCCTAGTTTACCAGGTTTAATAGTCCCCTTCCATTCCTTATCGATAATAAAAAATGGAACCGGATTTAAGGTATGAGCAGTGTTTGGAGTCCCGTCTTCATTAATCATGAAATCTGCATTTCCGTGATCCGCAGTTAAGAAAACGGTATAACCATGTGCCAAAGCAGCTGTTACCACACGTTTAACGCAAGCGTCTACAGTAAGTGCTGCTTTTATTGCGGCACTAAATACGCCTGTATGACCTACCATATCTGTGTTTGCGTAATTTAAACAAATAAAATCTGGCGTTTCTTTTTCGATCTCAGGAATAAGTTTGTCGGTAATTTCTACTGCACTCATCTCAGGTTGAAGGTCATAGGTTGCTACCTTCGCAGATGGAACCATGATCCTGCTTTCGCCAATATAAGGTTCCTCTCTGCCGCCGCTAAAAAAGAAGGTAACATGGGGATATTTTTCTGTTTCTGCTATCCTGATTTGTTTTTTGCCATTGGCTTCCAAAACTTGGCCAAGTGTATTAGTAAGATTATCGTTTTCGAAAATCACCCCTATATTTTTAAACTTCTGATCGTACTTAGTCATTGTAGTATAACTCAGATCCAATTTATGCATACCAAAATCAGCATGATTCGTTTGTGTAAGCACTTCAGTTATTTCTCTACAACGGTCTGTTCTGAAATTGAAGCAGATTGCAGAATCGCCTGATTGAATTTTTGCAATTGGTTGATTATCGGAATCCACAATAACAGTGGGTAATATAAATTCATCCGTAACATTGGCAGTATATGATTGCTTTACGGCGGTGATTGCATCTAGAGCTGTCAGCCCAACTGCATTTACTAAACCATCGTAAGCTAGCTTCACTCGCTCCCATCTTTTATCACGGTCCATTGCATAATAACGACCACTAACCGTTGCAATTTTACCAACTGAAGTAGAAAGAAACTGCTCTAAATCTGTAATATACCCTAACCCGCTTTTTGGATCAGTATCGCGCCCGTCTGTAAATGCATGAATATAAACTTCTGTCAATCCTACTGCTTTGCAAACATTACAAATAGCTTTTAAATGGCTGGTGTGCGAGTGAACGCCACCATCGCTTAAAAGGCCTAATAAGTGTAATGGTTTGTTACTTGCTTTTGCTCTCTTGATTGTTTCTAGAAGTACAAAATTCGAAGCTAATTCTCCAGTTCTGATTGCCACATTAATGCGTTGTAGTTCCTGATAAACAATTCTGCCCGCGCCCAAATTTAAGTGACCAACTTCGCTATTTCCCATTTGCCCTTCTGGCAACCCAACGTCTTCGCCACAAGTAACCAATGTAGTATTGGGGTATTGACTATATAAACTGGAAACGAAAGCAGGGTGTGCCTGCTGAATAGCATCTGCAGTTGCTTTCTGCCCCAGACCCCATCCATCCATAATCACTAAAATCACTTTCTTGTTCATCTCTAAAGGTTGTATTAAATACTTGTTATTTTCCGCTAATTTAGCCAAATAGGTTGATTGTATCGTTATTGGCATGTTTTTAGCGATATGATAATATGGAATCTGATAGATGAGATGAGCTATAGCAAAAGTTGTAACCACCTGAAATACGAATTTGTGAATGCTCTGGCCAAAATCAATAAAAATTTATACATGAAAAAGATTTTATTATTAGTTGGAGTAGCATTTAGCTTTTTATCATTTACGCTACAACCCGATACGGATGCTGTTGTAAAAGCATTTAAAACAGCTAATGCGGAAGAAGTTGCAAGATATTTTGACGAGTATATCGACTATAAATTATTAGATAAAGATGAAGTGAAAAATGTTGGGCGTAATCAGGCAACAATTGCATTAAAATCCTTTTTTGAAGAATACAATATCAATGGATTTGAAAAAGGGTCAGATCGTGAAATAGGTAATACACTTTATATTACAGGAAAATTAACCAGTACCACAAAGTCATATAATATTACAATAATGCTCAAAGCAAAATCTAGCAAGCATCAGATTATAACTTTGCGAGTTAATTAGAACAACTTTTTCTGATCTTTTTAAAATTTAATTCTACACCCTAGCTTTGTTATATGCAATCTTATCAGGAACAGCTCGACTACTTAATTTTTAGCGCACTTAAAGAAGATATTGGAGAGGGAGATTATTCAACCCTTTGTTGTATTGATTTAGACACAAAGGGTAAAGCCATCTTAAAAATAAAACAAGCAGGCATTCTAGCTGGCATTAAAGTAGCAGAAAGAATCTTTCAGCTGGTTGAACCTCTGTCGGTATTTAAAGCCTATAAAAATGATGGTGATGCCATGTTGCCTGGAGATGTAGCATTCGATGTATCGGCATCTGTTCATACCATTTTAAGTTGTGAACGACTTGTTTTGAATTGCATGCAAAGAATGAGTGGAATTGCCAGTTTAACGAAACAGTATGCCGATTTGGTTAAGGGATTTCATACTAGAATTTTAGATACAAGAAAAACCACTCCCAATTTCAGGTTATTAGAAAAAGAAGCAGTAAGGATTGGAGGGGGTGTGAACCACCGATTTGCCTTGTATGATATGATTGTGTTAAAGGATAATCATATTGATTATTGTGGGGGCTTAGAAGAAACTATTAATAAAGCATGGCAATATGTTGTAAAGAATAAAAAAAAATTAAAAATAGAAGTTGAAACAAGGTCAATATCAGATGTAGAAAAGGTTTTAGAAATTGGAAGAGGAAAAGTGTTTCGTATTATGTTAGATAATTTTGAACCTTCTAAAGTAGCTGAAGCAGTTGCTTTGATCGATGGAGTTTTTGAAACTGAAGCAAGTGGCGGAATTAATTTGAATAATATCAAAGAATTTGCTGCAACAGGAGTAGATTATGTAAGTGTAGGAGCCTTAATCCATCAGGCAAAAAGTATCGACCTTAGTTTAAAAGCAAGTTTTTCCTAATTGTACCACCATCGATATTTTATGTCAAAAAAAAATAAACCCGACAATCGGGGATTTGTTTATAGTACCGATCCAAATTTTTCATTTGAGGCTTCAGGCGAAGTTGTTGAAACGCTGTCTCCAGCACAACAAAAATTACGCATTCGTTTAGAAACAAAACATAGGGCCGGAAAGGCTGCAACTATTGTTACAGGATTCATTGGAGTAGAAGCAGATCTGGAATCTTTGGGAAAACAGTTAAAGAATTTTTGTGGTACCGGAGGTTCTGCTAAAGATGCCGAAATTATTATTCAGGGTGATCAAAAAACTAAGATTTTACCCTGGCTCATGAAGAACGGGTACACACAATCAAAATAATTTTTAATAATCAATTTCTAGTTTCAACTTCTCTTTTAATTCTTTCACAAGTGGAAATTGTTCAGCAATCCGCTCATATTTTTGTCGACTATTTAATCTTAAATGTGCGGGCACTTCTTCTTGCTCACCTGCGTCGATCAAAACAGAAAAGCTGATACTCCTGTTGTTAAATCCTTTTTGGAGGTGGTCTAATAACATCATCTTCTCTTGCTCCACAAATTTCTGTGAAGTGATTGAGGTAACGGTTACACTGAAATGTATTTCATCATCAACGCTTAACCTTGCTATCTTAAATGTTCCTGCAGAAGCATGTTTCTTTTGTTCTTCAAGTATTTGAGTATAACTATTCCAGTATATTTTTAGCTTTTCTTCATTTAGTATTTCTGCCTCTTTTACTTCTTCAATAGCATACTGGTCGCCATATTTTTCGCGAAGTGTATCAAGCAGCCCTTTTTTATTAGTACCTAATTGAATAGGAGCTTTTGGTTTTTCGAAAACAGGTTTTGCAACAGATTCTTTTGTTGTACTAATTGGGTTTGGGATATTATGCTGTTGTTTGGGAGTATGTATATATAATTTCGTTTCCGGTTGAGTTGTTGTTGAGGCAATTTGAATAGAGGGGACTTGCTTTAGTTTATAAGCAATGGGACTATCAACTCGTTTTTTTTTAATCAGCTCGCCGTTATTTACGGAGAGTTCAATAGCTTGTTGTAAAAAATTTAATTTAATTAAGCTGAGTTCAACATGGAGGCGTTTATTACGAGCCATTTTATAATTGATCTCAGACTCGTTCAAAATATTTAGTGCACTTACTAAAAAAGACATGCCAGCTTTTTCCGCAGTACTAGTATATTTTGCTTGCATACCTTCAACAACTTCCAATAGAGCCGCAGATTTAGCATCCTTACAAACTAATAGGTTTCTGATAAACTCTGCAAAACCGTTCAACACCAGATCACCTTCAAAACCTTTTCGATTGATCTCATCATATAAAAGCATGGCAGACGCCAGATCCTGCGATTGCATTGCTTCAAGTAGTTTAAAATAATAATCATCGTCGAGAATATTCAGGTGCTCTAAGGTATTTTGATAAGTAAGTGTTCCGTTTGTAAAGCTTACTATTTTATCCAAAATACTCAAAGAGTCACGCATACATCCTTCACTTTTTTGAGCGATTACCTGAAGAGCTGCTTTTTCTGCATGAATATTTTCTTTCTCAACTATTTCCTGTAAATGTTCAACTGTATCGTTATTGGTAATCCGTTTAAAATCGAAAATCTGACAACGACTTAAGATGGTAGGAAGTATTTTATGTTTTTCTGTTGTAGCTAAAATGAAAATCGCATAAGGTGGAGGTTCTTCCAGTGTTTTTAGAAATGCATTAAAAGCACTCGCACTGAGCATGTGTACCTCATCCACAATATATACTTTGTATTTACCAGCTTGCGGTGCAAACCTAACCTGCTCAACCAAAGAACGGATATCATCCACCGAGTTATTACTTGCAGCATCCAATTCGTGAATGTTCATAGAAGTGCCTGCATCAAAAGAAGTACAACTATTGCAAGTATTACAAGCCTCGCCATCGGGTGTTTGATTGGTACAGTTGATTGTTTTAGCGAGAATACGTGCACAAGTGGTTTTTCCAACCCCCCTAGGTCCACAAAACAGAAAGGCGTGTGCCAATTGATTATTCTTGATCGCATTTTTTAGGGTAGTCGTGATATGCTGCTGCCCTACCACAGTATTAAAATTCTGAGGTCTGTATTTTCTGGCTGAAACGATAAAATTATCCATAATTACTTGAAGAAATTCAAATGTAAGCAATCAATCAATTTTGATAGGGAATAGTTATTTACATACTATTCTGGGGTGGAAAATAACTTTTCCCTAAATCCATCATACGACCTGCCGAGGGTTTAAAAAACAAATAGGTAGGAATAGAGAATTTAAAGAAACAGCAAAATATTATTTGTAGCTCATTTCAGGATGCCTTTCAAATGGTCGATTTTGATCAAATAAGTAACGGAATGTAATCAAACGTCGGCTTTGATCTGCACCTAAACTTTTATAGATATTAATCATCTTTGGATTCCAGTCGCCGGCCCATCCCATTTCATATTGATTGTACCAACCGTTTCCTCGAACAAATAAAACGCATTCCTGAATTATAAAACTATCAATTCCTAATGCTTGATACTTTGGAACTACCCCAAATGCAAGACCAGTTAATCGCTTATTCATTCCTCTCCATTTCATCCACATCAGTTGTAGTTTTTCGCTCCAGCCGAATTTGCCATTGAAGTGTTTAAAGTATTGATTTAAGTCGGGAATATTAATGAACATGGCAATGGGTTCATCTTTGAAATAGGCAAACCAAACAGTGCGCTCATCCATTATAGGTTTCATTTTTTTGAAAAGCTTGATTATTTGCTCTTCCGATATTTCTTTGGCTTCCCCATGTTGTGCCCATGCTGCGTTATACACTTTCGCAAAATCTCTAGCATATTTTTCGAGTTCATTCAATTTGGCATGTCGTGCTTCATACCCGCCTTTTGATTTAATTCGAGCATGACGTTCAATGATTTTATCAGAAAACGGATCCTCCACACTCATGGTGTAATAATACTGGTTATAATAGTTCTTAAAACCATAGTTGTTGAATAGCTTCTCATAGTACGTGGGATTGAATGACATTCCATACATGGGCTGACTTTCAAATCCATCAACCAATAAACCCCACCATTTATCGCGGTCACCAAAATTAATTGGTCCGTCCATTGCTTCTGCCCCCTTTGATTTCAACCATTCCTTTGCACGATCAAATAATTGATTGGCAGCTTCCTGATCATCAATGCAATCGAAGAAGCCAATCCCTCCCGTAATAAATTCTGTTCCCTTATTAATGTAATTACTACTAATGAATGCAGCAATGCGTCCGATAGTTTCTCCCAAATCGTTTTGAAGAATCCATCTTCTAGCTTCTCCGAATTGGAAAGATTTATTTTTTAAAGGATCAAAAACATCATTCACTTCATTGTTGAGTGAACGAATATAATAAGGATTTGGAGCGTTGAGTTTGGCATTGATCTCCAAAAATTTTCTAATGGTATTCTTGTCTTTTACATCAATCATTTGCATAGAAGTAGGTTTATAAATAATACTTTTATGATTATTTATTTGGCAAAAAGTTTTGCAGCCATTTTTTCATCATGACCATAAATATCTTTTCTAAAATTAAGTATACCGTTTTTATCTACCCAAGCTGTAAAATAAACTATAAATACTGGAACAGTTTTCTTTAGTGTAACCCATTTCTCCTTAGCTAAGTGCATGGCACTATCTATGTTAGTACTGTTCCAACTTGTATCGTTTCGAAGCAGGTATTGTGCCATTTTTTTTGGCTCACTGATGCGAATGCAACCATGACTTAAACTTCTGCTCGACTGACTAAACAAGTCTCTATTTGGGGTATCGTGTAAATAGATATCATAATTATTAGGGAAAAGAAATTTTACTAATCCCAGTGAATTAAACGGCCCAGGCTTTTGACGCACCAAGGGCAGTCCATTACTCTTCCCAGTAATTTCCATATGATTTTTATCGAGGTAATTGCTGTTCTTTTCTAAAGCAGGAACGATTTCTTTTTTGACGATACTAGTGGGTACATTCCAATAAGGACTAAACACAATATATTTTAAATTGCCATTAAATATTACCGTGCTATTAGCTGTTTTGCCTACGATCACATTCATGTCCATGATGGTTTTGCCACTATCATAAATGTGCAATCTGTATTCGGGAATGTTTACCAAAATATAATTACTGTCTTTTTCAGGGGGCATCCATCTTAGTCTTTCCATATTCACTAATAATTGTCGAATACGTTGTTGCAAGGGCACATTTAATTCTTCGACCATCTTATTTCCTACCAACCCATCAATACTTAATCCCATCCTCCTTTGAAAATGTTTTACAGCAATAAATGTGAGTGAGTCAAAATGATTTGTTGTATCCGCATTATTTAAATCGCCGAATAGGATGAGTCTTTTCTTGAATTGTACAACTGCATTTGATGACTCGCCTTGTTTAAGTGGTTTTGCT
Source organism: Bacteroidota bacterium (assembly GCA_043738705.1). GTDB lineage: Bacteria > Bacteroidota > Bacteroidia > Chitinophagales > Chitinophagaceae > Sediminibacterium. The sequence continues at coordinate 2,780 of JAYUFN010000075.1, read as the reverse complement.
AGTTTGGTGATAGTGTCCTCTTTAACTGTTTTTACCAATTCATTATAAATATCAAGCTGGTCTTGTAATTTCTTGTATTGTGAATTTAGTTTGGCGTAGATTTCTACACCGGTAGCTTTTGATTTGATGGATGAATCAAGCAACACCCTCAGATCTAATTTTTTTCTCGGAATAAACCAACCTAGATCTGCGGCATCCATATCACTACCCTTATATACTTTTGCAGCATAAGCAAAGAATTGTCCTGTAAAAAGTAATTCCGTTTTTAATATTTCAGATTCGTTGAGTTTGTGAAGCGTATCATTAACTGCTAATTCATACAATTCAGTGAGCTTGGGATTATACAAGCTGCTATCTTGTAAGTCAGCAACACTCGAGTTGAGCAGGTTTAGAAAATTAAATGATTGTTCTGCAATTCCTTTGTTATCAAACCAGGCATATTGATAATTTCTTTCTCTATAGAAGTCTAAAAATTGTTCTTCGTATGGTTTGTACTCAGTATGGGCCTTTAAAAATTTTTCAATAAGAACACTATCAAAAAAGAGGTTGTTGAATGAAGTTGTTTTTGTAATAGTAGTATCTCTATGAACTTTTCTTTTTTGCCTTCTTAGATCTTTGCAAGCTACCACAGTAACAAGAAGTAAGAGGGTAAATAAAATTTGATAAAGCTTCATCATAGAAAGGTACAAAAATAAAAAAAGGAATCAAATGTTGGCTAAAATGGTAATCGATACAACGCCTGCAGTTTCAGATCTAAGCCTGTTTACTCCCAGCGAAACTGGGATAAAATGATGATTCAATGCTATTGAAATTTCTTCCAATGTAAAATCGCCTTCGGGTCCAATTAAAATGAGGCTGTCATCTGAGGCAGTTAGTTTATTTAAAAGATTTTTATTGTCTTCCTCACAATGCGCGATCAGCTTCTGATGATTTTTGGCTTTTTCTATCAATTTTTTAATATCGATTGTCTGATGCAAAATGGGTAACCAAGTTTGTTGACTTTGTAGCATTGCAGCAATAACAATCTGTTCCATTCGCTCCTGCCTGAAACGCAACTGTTCTGTTCTTTTACAAATTAGCGGATAAATTTCGGCAACTCCTATCTCGGTAATTTTTTCTAGCATCCATTCAAAACGGTCGGCGTTTTTTAAGAGTGATATTCCAATACTTCTTTTAATTTCAGGCGCAAGAGTTTCTATTATTTGCTCAATAATGGCAACAGTTTTTTGTTTATCAGCACTAATAATTTTCGAATAAAATAATTTTCCTTTCCCATCAGTAAGATGTAAGGTTTCGCCCGCCCTCATCCTTAAAACTTGTGTGCAGTGTTTACTCGTAGCATCACTTAAAATAATGGGCTGTTGTGTTTCTTGAATAGTTGGCTCGTAAAAAAAAGGTACACTCATTCCTGTAAAAATAAAGTGCTATCGTTTCCGATAGCGCCTAAGCAAGAAAAATATTTAAAAAGGTTGTTCGTTTTCAAAACCCTGATCAAAATCGGCATCATTCATTTTGCTGCCTTTTTGAAGATAAAATTTAGCGCCATCACCTGCTGCTCCAGATGGAGATGTAGGCGTTGTGGGGCTGATTGGTTTCCAGTTCGAACCCAAACCTGGATTGGTTCCATTATCATCCCATTCTTCAAATCTTTGTATGGAAAGATTGGCTCTCAGCTTAATGGTTTCCAGCGAACCATTACGATGCTTTGCAATCCTGATATGCGTTTCGCCATGAGTGCTTTCGCCCATTTCATTGCTCTTTACTTCATAGTATTCAGGACGATAAATGAACATAACCATATCGGCATCCTGTTCAATCGCTCCAGATTCACGCAGATCACTCAACTGAGGCATCTTACTTTCTTTTCTAGTTTCTACCGCACGACTCAACTGGCTAAGTGCAATGATTGGAACACTTAATTCTTTAGCCAGTGCTTTTAGGTTTCTTGAGATATTACTGATTTCCTGTTCGCGATTTCCACCTCTGTCATTCGAGCCACTCATCAATTGCAAATAGTCAATGATAATTACACCAACCTTATGTTTATGAACGAGTCTTCTGGCCTTTGCTCTAAACTCAAAAATGTTTAAGGCTGCAGTATCATCAATATAGATCGGCGCTACTTCAAGTTTTTTAATTCCTTTATTTAAAAGTTGCTGGTATTCATGGTCCTCTAATTTTCCCCTACTAATCTTTTCCATTTTAATCTCACTCTCTGCACTTAAAATACGTTGTACTAACTGCGACGCACTCATTTCTAAAGAAAAGAACCCAACCGCAATTGGCTTTGTGGGATGCAGTGCCGCATTTCGTGCAAGGTTCAGCGCGAAAGCTGTTTTACCTACCGACGGTCTTGCTGCGAGGATGATTAAATCTGTAGGCTGCCAACCGTAGGTAACCCTATCCAAAGACGGAAAACCACTAGGTACTCCAGATATATCTTCTGTCTTAGTTCTTAATTCATCAATCCGGTTGATGGTTTTGGTTAACACGTCAGTAATATCCTCGAAATTCTTTTTGAGGTAGTTATTGGTAATATTGAACATTTTGGTCTCACTCTCATCGAGTAAATCAAATACGTCGGTACTATCCTCATACGCGTCCCCAATTATCTCTCCACTAATACGAATCAATTCACGTTGAATGAATTTTTGTAATATGATTCTAGCGTGTGCATCTATATTGGCAGTAGAGACTACTGAGTTGGTAAGTTTAGTAACGTAGTAAGGACCTCCAACCGAATCTAGTTGCTCCAAAAATTTCAATTGTTCTACTACCGT